>CAYNFA010000713.1:0-2546 GCA_964396345.1 uncultured Thalassobaculum sp. | reverse complement strand
AAGACGTGTCTGCTGCACGGCACCGACGACATCGACCTGACGCTCGCCCATGCCGACGCCCTCGAAGCCCACGAGCGTGCCGACCGTTCCGCGCGCGCCTGGCGGGCGCCGTCGTCGTGATCGCGGCGGAGTAACGCGGCGGCTCTACGGACGCGGGCCAGATTCGCGCTTGCCGCGAATATCGCCGGGGGCATGACGCGCTGTCAGGAGCGGTTCAAAAGAACCGCCACTCGCCGGTGAGTTCATGCAGCCGGAACACCGAGGTCGAATAGGCGATCGCCACGACCGCGAACGCTGACGCGCCCGCCGTCGGCAGGACGCCCTGCACGACGCTCTCCAACGCGATCATGGCCAACGCAGCCGGAATCCCGAACCAAGCGCTGAGACGCAGCCAGAATCGGGCCTGAGTCTCGGCGTGGCGACGTCGCGAGAAAACCCTTCGTTTCATCGCGGCGCCTTTCGATTGGAACTAAAAAATTCTTATTGACCTTACAACAGGAGGGCTTATAGTAAAATTGCTCTCGGACTGGGGCACGTCCCCCTCTCCCCACCTGATGCCCGGTTCGAGACGCGAGACTGTAGGCCCGGAAGGTTCGCCTTCCGGGCCTCGCTCTTTTCAGAGCGGCTAATTGCAGTCAGAGATTGAATTATTGTTTCGAAATAACGCGCTAAGGTCTCATTGGGGGCCGGATTTCTGCGCCGCTGCCCGCGCCAGGCTGGCTTCCCGGTGGGCAATGTAGGCCGCCGATCCCGCGATCACCGCGGCGCCGAGGAACGTCCAGAGCGTCGGCACCTCGGCGAAGGCGATCCAGCCGATCGCCGCGGCGAACGGCATCCTCAGGTAGTCGAAGCTCATTACCAGGCTCGCCTCGCCGGCAGCGAAGCCACGGGTGATCGCAATGTGGCCGATCGTGCCGCACAACCCGATTGCCGCCATGACGCCCCATTGCTCCGATGTTGGCCAGACCCAGAACGGAAGGGCCGCGACCAGCGTCATCGGCGTCATCATCACCACCATCCAGGTTACCACCGCCTCGGTCGGTTCGGTGTCGGTCAGCCGCTTGACGATCAGCATGTTGGCGGCGGAGGTGGCGGCCGCCAGCAGGGTCCAGAGTGCGGCTGGTTCGACCGCGGTGGCGCCAGGCCGCAGGATGATCAGAACCCCGGCGAAGCCGAGCAGGGTGGCGGTCCAGCGCCGCCGCCGGACAGTTTCGCGAAGCACCACCGCGGCGCCGATGGTGGCGAACAGCGGCGCCGTGAAACTGAGGGCGGTGGCGTCGGCCAGCGGGATGTATCGGAGTGCGTAGAAACCCGCCAGCATGCCGACCAGGCCGATGGTGGCCCGCGCCGCGTACAGCGGCAGCCGACGCGTCCGGAGCGCCGCCGGCCCGTAACGCAGCAGCCAAGGTGCCATCCACACCAGACCGAAGAAACATCGGAATAACGCCACTTCGAACGGGTGCAGGTCCTGCGCCGCGAATTTGATCAGGCCGCCCATGGTCGCGAACGCGGCACCCGCCAGCGTCATCCAGATCGCCACGCGCAGTGGGCCGGGCAGGCCGGCGGGCGGGCCGCCAAGGGCGATGCCGGTGTCGGAGCCTCGGGGAATATCGGTGGAAGCGTCGGGAGCGGGTGACATGGACGCCGTGGACAGACAAGCGCTTAGCGTAGTACCGAACCGCTCCGGGAGCCAGCCGCGAGAGGGAGCCGCTTGGACCGCGCCGTCATTCTGCTGATCGGCCAGGCGCTCGACGCGCTGATGGGCGAGCCGGACGCGCTCTGGCGGCGGGTCCCGCACCCGGTGGTGCTGGCCGGCCGGCTGATCGATGCCCTCGACCGCCGCTGGAACCTTGAGGATGAGCCACCATCGCGGCGCCGCGATCGCGGCATTGCGGCGGTGCTGCTCCTGCTGCTTGCGGCGGCGGCCTCGGGGGCGCTGATCGGCGGTGTGCTCGATCGGCTGGCGCTGCTTGGAGACCTCCTGGAGGCGGCGGTGGTCGGTATACTGCTCGCCCAGCGCTCCCTGCACGATCATGTCCTAGCGGTTGCCGACGGCTTCCTGGCGGACGGTCTGGCCGGAGCGCGGCGCGCGGTCGCGGCGATCGTCGGGCGCGACCCGGAGGCGCTCGACGAGGCCGGGGTGTGTCGTGCCGCGATCGAGAGTGCTGCCGAGAACTTCGCCGATGGCGTGGTCGCGCCGGCGTTCTGGTACCTCGTCGGCGGGCTGCCGGGACTGCTGGCCTACAAGGCGCTGAACACCGCCGACAGCATGATCGGCCACCGCACGGACCGGCACCGACATTTCGGATGGGCGGCGGCCCGGCTCGACGACCTCGCGAACTGGCTGCCGGCGAGGCTGTCGGCGGTGCTGGTGATTGCCGCCGCCTGGACTCTGCCGGACGGCGAGCCGGCGGCGGCGTGGCGGGCGGTGCGGCGCGACGCCGACCGGCACCGCTCGGTCAACGCCGGCTGGCCCGAAGGGGCGTTCGCCGGTGCGCTCGGCCTCAGGCTCGCCGGGCCGCGCCGCTATCATGGCACCGTCGTCG
>CAYNFA010000712.1:0-2558 GCA_964396345.1 uncultured Thalassobaculum sp. | reverse complement strand
CGCCAGCCGGCGCCCGGCGCCGATGTTCATGTCGGCGCGGCTGAAGCTGCCGTCGCGCCAGCGCTCCATCGCCGCCTCCACGGCGGCCGGGTCGCAATCCTCCAGCACCACCGCCTGGGTGCCGTCGGGCGCCACCCGAACCAACCGGTTGCTCATGACGCTGGCGCACCACACACCGCCCTCGGCGTCGAACTCGAAGCCGTCCGGGATGATGCCATCCGCGTACTCCGCCACCGTCTCGCGCCGGTCGAGGCCGCGCGCCGTCAGCTTCCAGCGCGACAGCCGGCGCGCCATCGTCTCATTGGCGTACAGATAGGCACCCGAGGGGTCGATTTTCACCTCGTTGGCGTAGCCGAGGCCGTCGGCGACGATCGTCGCCGAGGCCGGGTCGGTGGCGTCGTCCATGCGGATCACGAAGCCGTCGGCTACATCGCGATGGAAGGCGCGGTCGCGCGGCGCCCGCCAAGTGCTGACCGAGATCCACAGCACGCCGTCCTCGGCGCGGTGCACGAAGTTAACCGACGGCAGCCGCAGGCCGTCGATCTCGGTCAGCACCGGCTCGCAGACGCCGTCCGGGCGCAGCCGCCAGGCGCCACCGCTCTCCCCGAGGTTGGCGATCAGGAACGAGCCGTCCGGCGCCATCGACCAGCCATTCGGCGTGAAGTCGTCCGGCGCGCCGGTGGCGGCGAGCAGCGGCTGCAGCCGCCCCTCGGCGTCGAGCCGCGCCACCCCGCCGCCGACCGGCGTCGCGTGACTGACCCAGATCGCGCCCGACGCGGTGCACGCCACGCACTCCGGCCGCTTCAGGCCGGTGCCGAGAAAGCTCAGGTCGTCGAGGGTCAGCATCGTCATACGGCAGCACTCTAGCCCCGAGGCCGGCCCGGTCAACGCCGAGCCCGCGCAAGGGAGCCTTGCGGGATCGCGACGACGATGCGCCTCAGCGCTCCGGCAGCGGGATGAACTCCGTCTCGTCGCCCGGCACGATCGCGAAGCGGCCGGCCTTCCAGTCGGCCTTGGCGTCCTCGATCCGCTCCCTCGACGACGCCACGAAATTCCACCAGATGAAGCGCGGGCCGTCCATTGGCTCGCCGCCCAGCACCAGCACGCGGGCGTGGCTGACGGCCTCCACTGTCACCCCGTCACCGGGGTGCAGGATCAGCAGCCGGCCGCACTCGAAGCGGTCGCCCGCGATCGAGACGGTGCCCTCCACCACGTACACCGCCCGCTCCTCGTGCTCGGCCGGGACAGGCAGTTGCGCTCCGGTCTCCAGGATCGCGTCGGCGTAGATCATCTCGGAATAGCCCGCCACCGGCGACGTCTTGCCCCAGAGCGAACCGGCCACTATCCGCACCCGCTTGCCTTCGCCCTCGATGACCGGCAACGCGTCGCCGGCGATGTGCGCGAACCCGGGATCGGTGTCCTCGTGCGCCCTGGGAAGGGCGACCCAGGCCTGGATGCCGTACAGCGCGGCCCCCTGCGCCCGAAGCTCGGCGCCGGTGCGCTCGGAATGCACGATGCCGCGGCCGGCCGTCATCCAGTTCACCTCGCCCGGCCGGATCGATTGCTCGGTCCCGAGGCTGTCGCGGTGCATGATCTCGCCGTCGAACAGGTAGGTCAGGGTCGAGAGGCCGATATGCGGGTGCGGGCGCACGTCGATCCCCTCGCCCAGCGGAAAGCGCACCGGCCCCATCTGGTCCCAGAAGATGAAAGGGCCGACCATCTGGCGGCGCGCCGACGGCAGCGCACGGCGCACCTCGAAGCCGCCGATGTCGCGGTCGCGCGGCACGATCACGATATCGACGCCGGGGCATTCGGGCGCGGCCTCGGGGACGTCCTCGGGGACGGCCTCGGGGGCCGGGGTCGTGTCCATGTCGGGGCGGCTCATGATGAACCTCCTGAAGGGTGTTTGCGGCGCGCCGCCGCCCGGTCGATACTGCTCCCGTCTGCCGGAGGAGACCACAGATGACGCTGCGCACGATCGCTGAAGGGTTGCGTTTTCCCGAGGGCCCGATCGCCCTGCCCGACGGCTCGGTGCTGATCGTCGAGATCGCGCGCCGCACCCTCACCCGCTGCCACCCCGACGGCCGCACCGAGATCGTGGCCGAGACCGGCGGCGGCCCGAACGGCGCCGCCATGGGCCCCGACGGCAAGGTCTACATCTGCAACAACGGCGGCTTCGAGTTCCACGTCGACCCGGCGACCGGCTACCACCGCACCATCGGCCAGGCGAAGGACTACTCCGGCGGCCGGATCGAGCGCGTCGACCTGAAGACCGGCGCGATCGAGGTGCTGTTCTCCGAATGCAACGGCATTCCGCTGAAAGGCCCGAACGACCTGGTGTTCGACCGTTCCGGCGGCCTCTGGTTCACCGACCTCGGGAAGACGCGCGAGCGCGATATGGACCGCGGCGGCGTCTATTTCTGTCGGCCCGACACCGGGCAGATCAGGGAAGCGATCCACCCGATGGTGATGCCGAACGGCATCGGCCTGTCGCCCGCCGAGAAGACGCTCTACGTGGCCGAGACCGAGGGCGGCCGGCTGTGGGCCTTTGAGATCGT
>CAYNFA010000711.1:0-2570 GCA_964396345.1 uncultured Thalassobaculum sp. | reverse complement strand
GCCGTGGTTGCCCATCTGCGCCCAGGTGTCGAAGTCCTGGGCCTGCCCGCGCACGAAGGCGAGGCCGTTCAGCGCGCTCGACCCGCCCAGCATCCGGCCGCGCGGCACCGGTATGCGGCGACCGCCGGTGCTCGCCTCCGGCTCCGAGCTGTACAGCCAGTTGACCGAGGGATCAGCCAGCATCTTGGCGAAACCGACCGGTACGTGGGTCCAGCGATGGCCGGGGGGGCCGGCTTCGAGCAGCAGAACCGTGTGGCGTGGGTCCGCCGACAGCCGGTTGGCGACGACCGCGCCGGCGGATCCCGCGCCGACGACGATGTAATCGTAGGTCTGCATGAACGAGCCTCCCCCGCCGGCCGCTGCCGCGCCTCCCCGGGCGGACCGGGTAGTCGCGGGCGACCACGCCGGAATCAGTTCACGGGGCGGTCGTCGGCGCAAGTTCCGGCGAACATCGGTAACAGTAGGGTGCCTTGCCTTAGGGGCTATTCCAATTCGTCCGGCCAGCGTAGCCTTCCCCCATCCGCGCACCTGAGCCCGGCGCCAGAGAAGGCATGCCCCATGCCCTTTGGGAAGCGGGCACCGGAAACAACGACGGGAACAAAAATGACGGATATCCAATACTTGGCGCCCGGAACGCTTGATGAAGCGGTCGGCGCGTTCGCCGCGGCCTCTGGCGCCGCCCGTATCCTTGCCGGCGGCACCGATCTCCTGGTGCAGATGCGCGCCGGTGTGGTGCGTCCGGGCCTGATCGTCGATATCAAGAAAATTCCGGAGATGACCAGCATCGAGGAGACCGCCGACGGCGGCTTCCGGATCGGCGCCGCGGTCTCGGGCGCGGTGCTGGCTGAGCATCCACGCTTCGGGGCAGCCTGGCCCGGCGTGCTGGAGGCCATCAACCTGATCGGCTCCACCCAGGTGCAGGGCCGAGCTTCGGCGGGCGGCAATTTGTGCAACGGCTCTCCGGCCGGCGACAGCGTGCCGGCCATGATTGCCGCGGGCGCCGTCGTCACGGTGCAGGGACCTAACGGCCGGCGCGAGATGAAGGTCGAGGCGGTGCCGGCCGGGCCGGGCAAGACCAACCTGGCCCCCGGCGAGATCCTCGTCAGCTTCACCCTGCCGCCCCGGGCTCCCGGCTCGAGCGACGCCTACCTGCGGATGATCCCGCGCACCGAGATGGACATCGCGGTCGTCGGCCTCGGCGTCAACCTGACGCTCAAGGACGGCGTGTGCACCGCCGCCCGCGTCGGGCTCGGCGCGGTGGCGCCGACCGTGCTGCTGGTCGCGCCAGCCGCCGCGGCGCTGATCGGGACCCGCCTCGACGCCGCGGCGCTCGACGCCGCGGCCGCCGCCTGCAGCGCCGCGTGCCGCCCGATCGACGACAAGCGCGGCACCATCGCCTACCGAACCAAGGTTGCCGGCGTGCTCCTGAAGCGCACCGTCGCCATCGCCGCCGAACGCGCCGGAAAGGCTTGAGACCATGGCTAAAACGCATGTTTCCACCACCATCAACGGCGATCCGAGGGAGTTCCTCTGCGATCCCGCCGACAGCCTGCTCGACGTGCTGCGCGGGCCGCTTGGGCTGACCGGCGCCAAGGAGGGCTGCGGGTCCGGCGACTGTGGGGCCTGCAGCGTCACTCTCGACGGGCGCCTGGTCTGCGCCTGCCTGGTGCTCGCGGTCGAGGCCGAGGGTCACGAGATCCAGACCATCGAGGGAATGGCGACGGGCGACCACCTGCACCCGCTGCAGCAGAAGTTCCTGGAGATGGCCGCCCTGCAGTGCGGCATCTGCACGCCCGGCGTGCTGGTCGCGGCGAAGTCGCTGCTGGAGCGCAACCCCGATCCCTCCGAGACCGAGGTGCGCTACTGGCTGGCCGGCAACCTCTGCCGGTGCACCGGTTACGACAAGATCGTCCGCGCGGTCATGGAGACCGCGGCTGACATGCGGGAGGCTGCGCGATGAACGAGATCAGCAACAAGTGGATCGGCCGCAACACGATCCGCCCCGACGGCGCCGAGAAGGTCACCGGCCGCGCCGCCTACGCCGCCGACACCAACATGCCCGGGATGATCTGGGGCAAGGTGCTGCGCAGCCCGCACCCGCACGCCCGCATCCGCGGCATCGACACCTCCAAGGCCGAGGCGCTGCCGGGGGTCAAGGCGGTGGTGACCTCCCAGGATTTCGTCGACTTCCCGGCCGACAAGCCGGTGCCGCTCGGCATCCAGGACATGCGCTGGATGTCGCGCAACATGCTGGCGCGTGAAAAGGCACTGTTCCACGGCCACCCGGTGGCCGCCGTCGCCGCCGTCGACGAGCGCACCGCCGCCGAGGCCTGCGCGCTGATCGAGGTCGACTACGAGGTCCTGCCCTTCGCGATCGAGATCGACGACGCGATCGCGCCGGACGCGCCGATCCTCCACGACTTCGTGCAGTTCGACGGCAAGCCCTCGAACATCGCCGGCAAGCTCGAGCACAAGCTCGGCGACGTCGACGCCGGCTTCGCCGAGGCCGACGTCGTGATCGAGCGCAGCTTCACCACCCGGCCTGTCCACCAGGGCTACATCGAGCCGCA
>CAYNFA010000710.1:0-2577 GCA_964396345.1 uncultured Thalassobaculum sp. | reverse complement strand
GGCCCGCCGAACATCGGCGGCCATGACCTTTTTGCAGAAGAGCCTGGACACTACTCCGGACCGGGACGGGCTGGCGCAGCTCGTGGAGGCCGCGCAGGCGGCGCCCGGCCGGCGGCTGACGGTAATCTGCCACGGCCGACCAGGGGCGTTGGCGCTCGGCGACCGGCCGGCGACCGTCGCGACCCTGGCGGGACGACACGACGAAATGGCGTCTCTGGGGCGGGCCCTCGCCGGCGCGCCGATCGAGCTGTACGCCTGTTCGGTGGCCGAGGGGGAGGGCGGCGAGGCCTTCGTGGCGGCGCTGGCGGCCGCGACCGGTTGCCCGGTGGCGGCCGCCCGCGGGCCGGTCGGCGGCAGCGCGCTCGGCGGGTCCTGGGTGCTGGATCGCGGCCGCCCGGCCGCCCGGCCGGCGCTCGACGCCGCCGCGCTGGCCAGCCTGCCGGTGCTGCTCGCGGACGTGATTTGGAACGCCGGCACGGGCGACTGGAACACGGCCGGAAACTGGAACACGGCCACCGTGCCCGGCAGCGGCGATATCGCCATCATCGAGAACGGCGGCACCGCGCGGATCACCGGGGCAGCCCCCACTACCAGTGTTGTTCGCATCGCGGAGTTCGATGGCGGAAGCGGGACGCTGCAGGTCACCGGCGGCGGGACCCTGACAGCAAGCAACGTCCTTCAGATCGGCCTTAACGCCGGCGCCTCGGGGACAATGCTGGTGGACGGCGCCGGATCCGCCGTGAGTTTCGGCGGCACCACGTTCAACTCCGTTGTGGGGAACCTTGGTACCGGGTCGATCACCGTCTCGAACGGCGCCATCGCGACCTTTGCGACCGATATTCGTATCGGAGAGTCGAGCACCGGCAACGGAACGCTGACCGTCTCCGGCGGCGGCAAGGTTACTTCGGATACCCAGATCATAGTCGGCACCGGGACTGGGGGCACCGGCACGCTGAACATCGGCAGCGGCGGTGCCGCCGGCATCGTCTCCACCACGGTCATCAGGGGCTTCGGCGGCAGCGCCACCGTCAACTTCAACCACACCGACACCGGCTACGTCTTCAGCAGCGACGGCACCGGCACCGGCACGGCCAACAGCATTGCGGACGCGGCGGCGGTCAACCAGACCGGCACCGGCACCACCATCCTGATCGGCGCCAACACCTATACCGGCGGCACGACGATCGGCGCCGGCACCCTGCAGGTCGGCAACGGCGGCACGACTGGCTCGATCGCCGGCAACGTCACCAACAACGCCACGCTCGCCTTCAACCGCTCCGACGCCGTGACCTTCTCCGGAATCGTCTCCGGCACCGGCAGCCTGACCAAGGCCGGGGCCGGCACCCTGACGCTGTCCGGCGCCAACACGTATAGCGGCGGCACGGCGGTCTCGGCCGGCACCGTGTCGATCGCCGGCGACGGCAACCTGGGCGGGGGGGCCGTCACCCTGGACGGCGGCGCCCTGGCTGTCACCGGCGCCACCACGATCGACAATGCGGTCACCTTGGGGACCGGCAACGGGACCATCTCGCTGTCGGCCGACAGCGAGATCTCCGGCGTCATCTCCGGCACCGGCAGCTTGACCAAGACCGGAGCCGGCGTGCTGACGCTGTCGGGGACCAACACCTTCACCGGCACCACCACGATCAGCGCCGGCACCCTGCGGCTCGCCGGCGGCAACGCCATCGCCAACGACGCCACCGTCGAGGTGGCGGCCGGCGCCACCCTCGACCTGAACGGCACCAGCGAGGTCATCGGCGCGCTGACCGGATCCGGCAGCGTGACCATCGGCGCCGGCTCCATCACCTTCACCAACCCCGGCGTCAACACCTTCACCGGTACGCTGTCCGGTACCGGCACCTTCAGCGTCGCCTCCGGCGTCACCCTCGGCGGCACCGGCTCCTATTCCACGCCGGTCACCGTGCTCAGCGGTGCGACCATCGCCCCCGGCAACAGCCCCGGCACCATCGCCACCGGCAACCTGACGCTGGCCGCCGGCTCGACCGCCACCATGGAGATCGACGGCACCGCCGCCGGCACCCAGTACGACCAGATCGCCGTCACCGGCACCGTCACCATCAACGGCGCCACCCTCAGCACCGTGTTCGGCTACGCCTCGACCGTCGGCGACAGCTTCGTGCTGATCAGCAACGACGGCGTCGACGCCGTCACCGGCAGCTTCGCGGGCCTCGCCGAGGGCACGACCTTCACCTCGGGCGGTCGCGTCTACCGGATCAGCTACGCCGGCGGCGACGGCAACGACGTCACCCTCTCCCACGTCACCCTCCCGCCTTCCGACGACGGCGGTGGGGGCGGCGGGGGTGGCGGGGACGGCAGTTCCCTCCCCAGCCTCATGCTCGGCGGGGCCGGCAACGACACCCTGATCGGCAGCGCCGGCAACGACACCGTCTCGGCCATGGCCGGCGACGACCTGGTGCGGCTCGGGACCGGCGCCGACCTGGTCTACGGCAATCAGGGCGCCGACACGCTGTCCGGCGGGATCGGCGTCGACACGCTGTACGGCGGCCAGGATTCCGACATCCTCTACGGCAACCAGGGCAACGACCTGCTGTACGG
>CAYNFA010000709.1:0-2597 GCA_964396345.1 uncultured Thalassobaculum sp. | reverse complement strand
GATCCGGCCCCGGCCGTCACCGGCCGAGATCGAGGCCGGCGCCGCGCAACGCGGCGTCGGCCGCTTTCGTATAGCCGCCCGCCTCGGCGTGCAGGACGAGGCCGGCCGACAGGCGGAGGGGCGTCCGCACGCCCTTGCGCGCCGCCACGATCACCCGGGCGGCGTCGCGGCCCGGCTTCGGCCAGAGCGGAAACACCACGACCTCGCCGAAACCCCGGCCGAGCGCCGACAGCAGCTCGCCGAGCCGGTCGGCGCGGTGCACCACGGTGAGCCGCCCCTTCGGCTTCAGGCAGCGGTGCGCGCGGTCGATCCAGTCGGCGAGATCGGCCCCCGCCTCGACGCCGGCCGCCGCCCGCCCCGCCGAGGGCGACGGGTCGGCCCGGTCGGCCGTCAGGAAGGGCGGGTTGGCGACCGCCTGGTCGAACGCGCCGGCCTGCCACGACCGTTCCAGCGCCGCCAGGTCGGCCTCGACCACGGTCACCCGGTCGCCGACGCCGTTCAGGGCGGCGTTGGCGCCGGCCAGCGCCGCCATCGCCGGGTCGCGCTCGACCGCCGTCACGGCAATCTCCGGCACCCGCGCCAGCAGGCAGAGGAACACCGCGCCTGTCCCGCAGCCGAGATCGAGCACCCGCTCGCCCGGAAGCGCCGGCACCGCCGCCGCCAGCAGCACCGGGTCGATGGCGGCGCGGTAGCCGTCGCGCGGCTGGCGCAGCCGGACCCGTCCCCCGAGCAGGGCGTCCTCGGTGAGCAGGGAGGCGTCGATCAGGGGCGGGTCAGCCGCCTTCGAGCCGTTCACCCGCCGCCTCCAGCAGAAGGCGCGCCGCCTCGTGGTCCTCGCTCGCCACCATCAGGCGGCGCGGAATGGCCCCGGCGCTGCCCTCCAGCACGCTCATGTGGCCGTCGAGCACCACCGACTCGATGCCTTCCGCGCGCAGCACCGCCTCAAGATAGGACAGCCGGACAAGGTCGTTGGATCGGAGCAGTTCGCGCATGCGACGTTCAGCCCTTTCAGGCGGCAGTCTCGGGGTGTTGACTTGACCGGATTTGGAGCCTTTCTATGCTCGCGTCCAGCCTTTGAGGCGTCAAGCGACGCAGGAGAAGCCGTGCCCCCGATCACCGCCCCGGTGAACGCCGACCAGCCCGAGCGCCAACCCAGCGTCGACGCCCTGCGTCGGCTGGTGGCGACCGACATGGAGAAGGTCAACCGGGCGATCCTGGAATACATGCAGAGCCCGGTCGCGCTGATCCCGCAACTGGCCGGCCACATCGTGGCGTCCGGCGGCAAGCGCCTGCGCCCGATGCTGACGCTGGCGACCGCCGGCCTGTGCGGCTACCAGGGCGAGCGGCACATCGGCCTCGCCGCCTGCGTGGAGTTCATCCACACCGCAACCCTGCTGCACGACGACGTGGTCGACGACAGCAACCTGAGGCGCGGCCGGGACACCGCCAACGCGGTGTGGGGCAACCAGGCCAGCGTGCTGGTCGGCGATTTCCTGTTCAGCCGGGCGTTCCAGCTGATGATCGCCGACGGCTCGCTGAAGGTGCTGAAGATCCTGTCGGACGCCTCGGCGATCATCGCCGAGGGCGAGGTCCACCAGTTGGTCACCACCAACGATGTCGAGACCACCGAGGACGCCTATCTCGAAGTGATCCGCTGCAAGACCGCCCAGCTGTTCGCCGCCGCCGCCCAGATCGGCCCGGTGGTCGCGGAACGTCCCGAGGCCGACGAGATCGCGCTCGAGGGTTACGGCCGCGACCTCGGCGTGGCGTTCCAGCTGGTCGACGATGTCCTCGACTACACCGCCGAGCAGGCGGCACTCGGCAAGACCGTCGGCGACGATTTCCGCGAGGGCAAGGTCACCCTGCCGGTGATCCTGGCCTACCAGGCCGGCAGCGCCGAGGAACGGGCGTTCTGGAAGCGCACGGTCGGCGAGCTCGACCAGCGGGACGGCGACCTCGGCGAGGCGCAGCGACTGATGGCCCGCCACGGCACCCTCGAGGCGTCCCTGGAGCGGGCCCGCGGCTACGCCGGCGCCGCCCGCAACGCCTTGCGCCGGTTCCCGGCCAACGCCCACCGCGCGGCGCTCGAGGAACTCGCCGATTTCTGCGTCGAGCGCGCCTATTAGGAGTTTCCCGGCTCCCTCCGCGGCCTGCCTCTGCGGCCCTTCCAGGGAACAAACGACGAGCCCGCGAGTCCCATGGTTGACACGGCGGCAACCCGCCGCCTCTTCCGTCAACCCATGGAGACAACCATGCCGGACATCCGTCAGGCGAAGATCCTGATTATCGCGACCAACGGCTTCGAGCAGTCGGAGCTCGAGGTTCCCCGGGACGAGTTGCGCGCCGCCGGCGCCGAGATCCACGTCGCGACTCCGGACGGCCGCAAGATCCGCGGCTGGGACAACACCGACTGGGGGCGAACCGTGCCCGCCGACCTGCGGATCGCCGACGCCGACCCCGCGCGGTACGACGCCCTGGTCATCCCGGGCGGCCAGATCAACCCCGACCTGCTGCGCGTCGATGAGAGCGCGATGGCGGTGGTGCGCGGCTTCCTTGACAGCGGCAAGCCGGTCGCCGCGATCTGCCACGCCCCGTGG
>CAYNFA010000708.1:0-2602 GCA_964396345.1 uncultured Thalassobaculum sp. | reverse complement strand
CCGGCTGGCGTCGGGATAGTTCGGCACGCCCTCGAACATCAGCGTGACGGCGCCGTTCGCCAGCGGCCCGTAGACGATATAGCTGTGGCCGGTAACCCAGCCGACGTCGGCGGTGCACCAGTAGACCTCGCCCGGCTTGTAGTCGAAGACGTACTCGTGGGTCATCGAGGCGTAGACCATGTAGCCGCCGGTGGTGTGCAGCACCCCCTTCGGCTGGCCGGTCGAGCCCGAGGTGTAGAGGATGAACAGCGGGTCCTCGGCGCCCATCTCGGTCGGCGGGCAGTCGGGCGACGCCGTCGCCATCAGGTCGTGGTACCAGTGGTCGCGGCCGGCCTTCATCTCGACCGCGCCGCCGGTGCGCCTGACCACCAGGCAGGTCTTGCACGACGGCGAATGCGCCAGCGCGGCGTCGGCGTTCTTCTTCAGTGGCACCTTGCGGCCGCCGCGCAGGCCCTCGTCGGCGGTGATCAGCAGGTTGCTCTCGCAGTCCTGGAGGCGGTTGGCGAGGCTGTCCGGCGAGAACCCGCCGAACACCACCGAATGGATGGCACCAATGCGGGCGCAGGCCAGCATCGCCACCGTCGCCTCGGGGATCATCGGCAGGTAGATGGTCACCCGGTCGCCCTTGCTGACGCCCAGATCCTTCAGGACGTTGGCGAGCTTGGAAACCTCGGCGTGCAACTCGCGGTAGCTGATCGCCCGGCTCTCGTTCGGGTCGTCGCCCTCCCACAGGATGGCGGTCTGGTCGCCGCGCGTCGCCAGATGCCGGTCGAGGCAGTTGGCGGAAGCGTTCAGCGTCCCGTCCTCGAACCAGCGGATGTGCAGATCGCTGGCGTCGTAGGAGACGTCCTTGATCTTGGAGTACGGCTTGATCCAGTCGATGCGCTTGCCGTGCTCGGCCCAGAAGCCTTCCGGATCGGCGATCGAGCGCTCGTACATCGCCTTGTAGCCGGCCGCGTCGACCAGCGCCGCCTTGGCTACCGCCGGCGGAACCTCGAGGATCACATCGTCGGACATCTCGGCCACTCCCTATCAGACACTGGTCCGAGACCGGTTCGCTCCGGCCCCGCCTCCGTCGACTGCAGTATCCATAGGTGGCGGTTCGCTCACAAGCCGGGCCTGCGAGGGCGGCGGGCGCCCTAATCCCCTTCCAGCCCCGCGATCGCCGCCTCCAGCGCCTCGGAGTCGTCCAGGTCGAGCACCCGGCGCGCGACGCCATGGGCAAAGCCGGCGCGGGCCAGCGCCGCCATGTCACGGTCGCGGCGCTCCGCCCGCTCGGGCCCGCCCCGCATCGGCCCCAGGCGGCGGCGCCGGGCCAGGCGGCAGGCGGCGCGGAATTCGGCGTCGGCCCGGTCGTCGCCGTCGGCGGCCTCCAGCACCGCCGCGGTGGTGTCGGTCGACGCCCTTCTCGCGCAACGCCATGCCGATCCGCCGCGCCGATCCGCCGCGCCGGCGCAGGCTCGCAACCTTGCCCTCGGCGAACACCCGGTCGTCGACCATGCCCGAGCGCGCGAGGCGGGTGACGATGTCCTCGACCCAGGCGGTCGCCTCGTCGCGGTCGCAGCGCTCCTCGCGCGCCGCCCGCTCGACCCGGCGGGCGAGCACGCGCCGCAGCCCCTCGACCGAGCTCGCGTGGCGCTCGAGGTAGTGCAGCGCCGCCCGCTCCAGGCTGGCCTTCTTCAGCGGCCCCTGTGGGCGCCGGCCGCGCGCCGCCCCGGCCTTGGTCGCGATGTCCGACATGGCCGCGACTGTTGCAGCTTTCGCCGGGCGGGCCTAGACGTAGCGCCATGCTCGCCGCCCTCGACCCCATGACCGCCCCGACCCCGCCGGCGCCACGCCGCATCCGCGGCGTCAACTGGATCGGGCTGTGGACGCTGTACCGCAAGGAGGTCTGGCGGTTCATCAAGGTGATCAACCAGACGGTCGCCGCCCCGGTGGTCACCACAATGCTGTTCCTGGCGGTGTTCACCCTGGCGCTCGGCCGCGACGTCGACCTCGGTGGCGCGATCTCGTTCCCGGAGTTCCTGGCGCCGGGACTAGTGATGATGGCGCTGCTGCAGAACGCCTTCGCCAACCCCTCCTCGTCGATCGTCGGCTCCAAGATGCAGGGCAACATCGTCGACCTGCTGATGCCGCCGCTCGGCCCCGGCGAGATCACCGCGGCGTTCGCCCTCGGCGCGGTGACGCGCGGCCTGGTGGTCGGAGCCGGGACGGTGGCGGCGATGGCGGTGGTGGTCGGCTTCACCATGCCGGCGCCGCTGCTGGCGCTGTATTTCGCCGCCGCGGGCGCGCTGTTCTTCGGGCTGCTGGGCGTGCTGGCCGGGATCTGGGCCGAGAAGTTTGACCATCTGTCGGCGGTGACGACCTTCGTGGTCACACCGCTCACCTTCCTGTCCGGCACCTTCTATTCGATCGACCGGCTGCCGGGGATCTGGAACGACATCGCCCACCTCAACCCGGTGTTCTGGCTGATCGACGGGTTCCGGGCCGGGATGATCGGCTGGTCGGACAGCGATCCCTGGATCGGCGGCATCGCCATCGCCGGCCTCGATGCACTCCTGTTCGCGCTGTGCTGGCGGCTGTTCTCGACCGGCTGGAAGCT
>CAYNFA010000707.1:0-2602 GCA_964396345.1 uncultured Thalassobaculum sp. | reverse complement strand
CTCGTCGTGGCAGTAGTCGGCCGAGGCGAGGCCCGAGATCGTGTCGACCATGAACAGCGCCGGGTGCCCGGCGGCGTCGATCGCCTTGCGGACCAGCCCGATCCGAGAGGTGGCGCCGGTCGAGGTCTCGTTGTGGACCACGCACACCGCCTTGATGCGGTGCTCCTTGTCCTGGGTCAGCCGCTCCTCGATGGCGGCGGGGTCGACGCCCCGGCGCCAGTCGCCGGCGATCACCTCGGGCTTCAGCCCGATGCGGGTCGCCAGCTCGACCCACAGGGTCGAGAACTGCCCGGTCTCGTACATCAGCACGGCGTCGCCAGGCGACAGGGTGTTGACCAGCGCCGCCTCCCAGGCCCCGGTCCCGGAGGACGGGAAGATGATCACCGGGTTCTTGGTCTTGAACACCGGCTTGACCTTCTCCAGGACCTCGCGGGCGAGCGCCTGGAACTCCGGGCCACGGTGGTCGATGGTCGGCCGCTCGATGGCGCGCAGGATCCGCCCCGGGACGTTCGACGGGCCGGGGATCTGCAGGAAATGCGGGCCGGCGCGATGGGCGCACATAGGCGTTCCTCCTGGTTTCTTCAGTGTGGTTGCGGCAGCGCGCGGGGTGGTTGCGGCAACGCGCGGGGTGGTTGCGGCAGCGCGCGGGCCAGCACGACGGCGACGTGCTCGGCGGTGCGTCCGGCGCCGTCGTGGATCTGGTGGCGGCAGCTGGTGCCGTCGGCGACCAGCAGGGTGTCGGGATCGGCCTCGCGGACCGCCGGCAACAGGCTGAGTTCGGCCATCCGCATGGACACCTGGTAGTGCTCGGCCTCGTAGCCGAAGGCCCCGGCCATGCCGCAGCAGCTCGACTCGATCACCGCGACGTCGAGGCCGGGGATCAGCTTCAGGGCCGCCGATACGTCGCCCATGGCGTCGAACGCCTTCTGGTGGCAGTGGCCGTGCACCAGCGCCTTGGCGGCGACCGGCTCCAGCTTCAGGGCGTCCAGTCGACCGGCCCTGGCCTCGCGCGCCAGGAACGCCTCGAACAGCATCGCCTGCCCCGGCACCGCGCCGGCGGCGTCGCGCAGCAGCGACGGCAGCTCGTCCACCAGGGTGAACAGGCAGGACGGCTCCAACCCGACGATCGGCACGCCGCGCTCGGCGTACGGTGCCAGCGCCGCCACCAGCGCCCGCATCTCGGCCTCGGCCTGCTCGATCAGCCCGCTCGCCAGATAGGTCCGCCCGCAGCACAGCCGCCTGCCCTCGCCGCTGGCCGACGGGTCGACCACGTGCACGGTGTAGCCGGCGGCGTCCAGCACCCGGACGGCCGCGCGCAGGTTCTCCGGCTCGAAGTAGCTGTTGAAGGTGTCGGCGAACAGCACCACCTCGCGGCCGTCCACGACCGCGCGGGCTGGCACCTCGTGGGCGCGGAACGGCTCGCCCGAGAACGCCGGCAGGCTGCGCTCGCGCGCGAAGCCCATCAGCTTCTCCGACAGCCACGGCAGCCCCGGCACCGTGTCGCGCAAATTGGCGAGGAAATGGAAACGCGACGCTGCCTCGGCCCAGCGCGGCAGGGTGGCGATCATCCGGTCCTTCAGCGACAGGCCGTGGCGCCGGACATACTGGCCCAGCACCTCGGTCTTCATCTTCGCCATGTCGACGCCGGTCGGGCACTCGCGCCGGCAGCCCTTGCAGCCGACGCACAGGTCCAGCGTCGCCTTCATCGCCGGGTCGGTCAGGCCGTCGGGGCCGAGCTGGCCGCTGAGCGCCAGCCGCAGGGTGTTGGCGCGGCCGCGGGTGACGTGGATCTCGTCGCCGGTCGCCCGGAAGCTCGGGCACATGACGCCGGGGTCGCGCTTGCGGCAGGTGCCGTTGTTGTTGCACATCTCGACCGCGCCCGAGAGCCCGCCCCACGGCGACCAGTCGAAGCGGGTCGCCGGGTTCACCGGCCGGTAATCCGGCGGGTAGCGGAACAGCGACCGGTCGTCCATCTTCGGCGGGTCGACGATCCGCCCCGGGTTCATCAGGCCGCGCGGATCGAAGGCGCGCTTGACCTCGCCGAAGGCGTCGACCACCCGGTCGCCGAACATCTGGCGGTGGAACTCCGAGCGCACGATGCCGTCGCCGTGCTCGCCGGAATGCGAGCCCTTGTACTCGCGCACCATGGCGAACGCCTCCTCGGCGATCGCCCGCATCTTCTTCACGTCGGTGCCGGCCTTCATGTTCAGGACCGGACGGACGTGCAGGGTGCCGACGCTGGCGTGGGCGTACCAGGTGCCGTCGGTGCCGTGCCGGCGGAACACCTCGGTCAGCCGGTCGGTGTACTCGGCCAGATCCTCCAGCGGCACCGCGCAATCCTCGATGAACGACACCGGCTTACCATCGCCCTTCATCGACATCATGATGTTCAGGCCGGAGCTGCGGACCTCGGTGATCTGCGCCTGGAACGCCGCGTCCTCGGCCCGCACCACCGCGTCGGGAAAGCCGAGGTCGCCCATCATGGCCTCGAGGTCGGCGAGGCGCTGCAGCAGGGGCGCGCGCTCCTCGCCGGCGAACTCGACCACCAGCAGGGCCTGCGGCTCGCCCTTCACGAAGCGATCGACGATCGGACGGAACATCG
>CAYNFA010000706.1:0-2617 GCA_964396345.1 uncultured Thalassobaculum sp. | reverse complement strand
CTGGACGCGCAGAGTTCCGGCGACGACCAGATCGATGGCAGCTACGTCTGGCTGGAGCATGGCTTCGGCCGCCTGGAGATCGGCTCCGCCGACAGCGCGGCGGTGCTGATGCACTACGCCGCCCCGGATGTCGGCCTCGGCATCAACGACAGCGACCTCACCGACTGGATCGCCAACCCGAGCGGCGGCGACGCCGATTCCGCCTTCCAGTCGACCTACCTGTATGTCGGGGACGACAAGGCGACCAAGATCTCCTACTTCACGCCCCGCTTCGAAGGCTTCCAACTCGGCGCGTCCTACGCCCCCGAATACGCGCGCGACGACAACGCCCAGCCGGCCGGCGCCATCTACCGCAACGGCTTCGCCCTCGGCGCCAACTTCGTGCGGAGCTTCGGCGAGGTCGATGTGGCGCTGGCGGCCGGCTTCGTGCGGGCCGAGCGGCCCGACGGCTCGCCCGCCGGCGTCGACAACGCCGAGGGCTACAGCGTCGGCGGCAACATCGGCTACGCCGGCTTCACCGTCGGCGCCTCCTACGCCGACACCAAGGGCAACGCCTCCGGTGGAACCGACGCCGGCGTGTCGTTCGACGGCCGCGGCTACGATCTCGGCGTCGCCTACGCCTTCGACGCCTTCGAGGTCTCGCTGTCCTACTACAACGGCAAGGTCGCCGATTCGACCGCCAGCGCCGGCGACAGCACCCATGAGACCGTCATGCTGTCCGGCAACTACGAGGTCGGCCCGGGCGTGAACCTGCTCGCCTCGGTGTTCCGAACCCAGTTCGAGGCCGACACCGGCGCCGACAACGACGGTTGGGCCGCCATCACCGGCGTCGCCCTCACGTTCTAGCGGCGTCGGGCATCGGGACCGGTGCCGGCGCCGCCTCAGCCGAGCGTCGAGCAGGTCGCGTCCAGCATCTCGATCGCTTCGTCGATCTCGGCATCGGCGATGGTGAGGGCCGGCATCAGCCGCAGGGTGTCCGGGCGCGGCGCGTTGATCAGCAGCCCGTCTGCCAGCGCCGCCTCGACGACCGCCGGCCCGGCCGGGCGACCGAGGTCGAGCGCGAGCAGCAGACCCTGGCCGCGGACCCCGCCGAAGCCGTGCCGCATCGCCACCGTCTCCAGCCCCCGCCGCAGCCGCGCGCCGGCCGCTTCCACCCGCTCCAGGAAGCCCGGTCCGGCGATCTCCGCCAGCACCGCCACCCCGACGGCGCACATCAGCGGATTGCCGTTGAACGTGCCGCCCTGGTCGCCGTGCTGGAAGCAGGACACCTCGCGCCGCGCCAGCAGGGCTGCCAGCGGCACGCCGCCGCCGAGGCCCTTGCCCAGCGTCATGACGTCCGGTCTGACGCCGGCGTGCTCGAACCCGAACATCCTGCCGGTCCGCCCCATCCCGGTCTGGATCTCGTCGAGGATCAGCAGCACGCCCTTGCGCTCGGTGAGCGCCCGCAGCGCTCGCAGGTAGGCGTCGCCCGCCGGGATCACCCCGGCCTCGCCCTGGATGGGTTCCAGCATGACGGCAGCGGTCCGCTCTGTGATCGCCGCCTCGACGGCGTCGAGATCGCCGAGCGGAACCTTAACGAACCCCGGCACCTTCGGCTCGAACAAGGTCTTCCAGGCCGGCTTGCCGGAGGCCGACATGGTCGCCAGGGTGCGGCCGTGGAAGCCGTTCTCCATGGTGACGATCTCGTAGGCGCCGCCGCGGTGGGTCTCGCCCCAACGGCGGGCGAGTTTGATGGCGCCTTCGTTGGCCTCGGCCCCGGAGTTCGCGAAGAACACCTGGTCGAGGCCGCTCGCCCGGGTCAGGCCGGCGGCCAGGCGCAGCGCCGGCTCGTTGTGGTAGGCCGGGCTGCAGTTGATCAGCCGGCCGGCCTGCTCGGTCAGGGCCTTGACGATGGTCGCCGGGCTGTGACCGAGGCAGGTCACCGCCCAGCCCTGCACGAGGTCGAGATAGCGTCGTCCGGCGGTGTCGTACAGCCAGGAGCCCTGACCGTCGGCGAACACGACCGGCGGCCGGGGGGTGATGTCCATCAGGGCGGAAAACGGCGACTGCGGTACCGTCATGTCGGATCCTCTCGGGGGTGCAGGCGAGGGCCCGGACGCACGACGATTCCGCGACCGGTCACTCGGCGGCGGGTGGAACGCTGTGTTCAGAATTGAGAACGCGTCGGTGCCCGCCTTTAGAAGGCGCGGCGTCGCTGGCAGCGGGTGCGGACCAAAGCGTTCATGACGCGCACGCTACTTCGCCGGCTGCTTCGGCACAAGCGGCATTGAAGCCGGCTTTGTCGGTGTCCTCGCCCTCGTCATTTGGTCAGGCAGACGGCCGGGGCAATGATCAAGTCCCGGCGCAGCCGCTCGCCGACCCGCGCGTAGTCGGCGTCGCTCAGCGCCGGTACCGGTCCGCTGGAGGCCGGGGTCACGCCGGCCTTGGCCCACAACTCCTGCATCGAGCGCGGTGCGGTGGTGAACGACCGGCCGCGGCGCACCGATCCGGCGACGTGCACCCCGACCAGGCGACCCGCCGCGTCGAACACCGGGCCGCCGCTGATCCCGGACAGCGGTTCGTCGCGGTCCGGGATGCGCTCGACCTCGGCCCAGGCCAGGATCGGCTCGCGGGTGCT
>CAYNFA010000705.1:0-2618 GCA_964396345.1 uncultured Thalassobaculum sp. | reverse complement strand
CCTTGCCGAGCGCGATCGTCAGCTTGCCGCCGCTGCCGCCATAGGCCTCGGACTCCAGGATGTCGCGCAGGTAGACGGTCTCGCGCCGACTGTTCGGCAGCTCGATGCCGATGACGTTGCGGCCCGGCACCACGGCGACGCGCACCGAGACCGCGCTCATCGAGCGGGCAATGTCGTCGGACAGCCCGATCACCCGCGACGACTTGGTTCCGGGTGCCGGCTCCAGCTCGTACAGCGTCACCACCGGGCCATAGCGCACCTTGCCGATGGTGCCCTTGACGCCGAAATCCTGCAGGACTGATTCCAGCATCCGGGCGTTCTGCTCCAGCGCGTCCTCGTCCGGTCCATGGCCGGCCGCCGGCGGGTCGGTCAGCAGGTCGAGCGACGGAAAGGCGTAGTCGCCGGTCGGTCCGAGGTCGAGGTTGCCCTGACTGGCCGCCGGGCTGCGCGCCGGCCGCGCCGGCTTCTCGACCCGCTTGGCGGCACGCTGGGCGGCGCGCACCGCGGCGGCGGGCGCGCTGTCGTCGGCCGCCGGGCGCCGGTCGTCGACTTCGAACGGCGGCTGGTCGTGGTCCTCGATCCGCCGGGCCGGCCCGGCGGTGCGGGCCGTCTCAGGCGTCCCGCGCAGCCGCGGCTCACGGCGACCGGTCTCGGATCGGGCGAAGGCCCGGGCGCCGAAGCGCGCGCCGTACCGGGCGCAGGCGCCGGCGCCGCACCACCCCAGGCTGGCGCCGCGCCGGGTCAGCGAACCGGCACCGCGCGCCAGACCCCACAGCCCGACCGCCGCGTCGCGCAGGCTGTAGCCGACGCACAACAGCGCCAGCCCGATCGCCAGCAGCCCGGCCAGCACGGCCACCGGCAGCAGGCCACCCACCGGCTCCAGATAGGGCGCGACACGCGCCGCCGGCTCCAGGATCAGCTGGCCGAGGAAGCCACCGAGGCCGGCGCGCAGCGGCCAGGTGGGCGGCACCGGCGCCGCCGCGGCGGCGAGCGTGGCGAGCGCGAGCGTCGGCGGCAGCAGCCCGATCCGTAGCGCCGGTCGGCCGATCGATTCATGGCGCAGCATGCGCCAGCCCCAGATCGCCGGCAGCAGCACCAGCAGCGCGCTGGCGACGCCGAGCGATTGCAGCAGCACGTCGGCGACGATCGCGCCGGGGAGGCCGAGCGGGTTTGCCACTCTGGCGACGGCTGCGCCGGCGGTGTTGAGCGACGGGTCGCCGACGTCGAAGCCGACCAGCGCCACCGCCAGGGCGGCCGCCAGCGCCACCAGCGTCACCCCGGCGATCTCCTCGGCGCGGCGCCGCAGATAGCGGCTTGCCACGTCGGGCAACAGGGTTCTCGATCCGCCTCGGCTGCCGGCCCGCGCCATGGTTCCGCCCGTCCCCATTGTCGCACGGCCCGCCCCTTGACCCCCAAGGCACGCCGTATCGGTTTTGTTCCAAGTCGGGAACTACTCTATACGACAGGGCATTACGCGGCAACCTTCAGGCTGAGGCTAAGGACTGAGGTCGACCCGGACACCCGGGTCCCGGGGGGTCAGCAACAGAAAACGGGCCCGCGTCGCCGCCGGGCCCGAGTTCAGGGAGAGAGGAATGTCCGGGCGGCCGCCGTGGCGGCCGCCCGGGATACCGGTCAGATGGTCTGCGAGCCGCGCCCGAACTCGGGGTAGGCTTCCAGGCCGCACTCGGCCCGGTCGAGGCCCAGGACCTCGTCTTCCTCGCTCGGCCGGAGACCCATGACGGTCTTGAGCACGAACCAGACGATCGCGCTGGTCACCACGATGAAGGCGCCGATCGAGACGATGGCGATCAGCTGGTTGACGATGCTGGCGTCGCCGTTCGTGAGCACCACCGCGATGGTTCCCCAGATGCCGCACACCAGGTGGACCGGGATGGCGCCGACGACATCGTCGATCTTCAGCTTGTCGAGCACCGGCACCGAGAACACCACCAGCAGGCCGCCGACCGCGCCGACGAACACTGCCATGCCCGGGCTCGGGAGCAGCGGCTCGGCGGTGATCGAGACCAACCCGCCGAGAGCGCCGTTCAGGGCCATCGTAAGGTCGACCTTCTTGTACATGATCGAGGTCAGGACGATCGCCACCACCACGCCAGCAGCCGCCGCCAGGTTGGTGTTCACGTAGATCGCCGCGATCGCGACGACGTCGGCCGCCGAGCCCATGGCGAGCTGCGAGCCGCCGTTGAAGCCGAACCAGCCGAGCCAGAGGATGAAGGTCCCCAGCGTGGCGATCGCCAGGTTCGAGCCCGGCATCGGGTTGACGGTGCCGTCCTTGTTGAACTTGCCGCGCCGCGCGCCGACGATGATCGCGCCGGTGAGCGCCGCCCAGCCACCGACCGAGTGCACGATGGTCGAGCCGGCTAAGTCGAGGAAGCCGAGCTCCTTCAGCCAGCCGCCGCCCCAGCTCCACGAGCCCTGGATCGGGTACAGCACACCCGTCAGCACGACCACGAATATCAGGAAGGGCAGGAGCTTGATCCGTTCGGCGAGCGCGCCGGAGACGATCGACGCCGCCGCCGCCACGAACACCATCTGGAAGAACCAGTCGGACGATGCCGAGTAGCCGACGTCATCGGCGTTGTAGACGAAGCCGTCCGCGG
>CAYNFA010000704.1:0-2620 GCA_964396345.1 uncultured Thalassobaculum sp. | reverse complement strand
ACCAACGCGGTGGTCCACCTGCTCGCCATGGCCGGCCGGATCGGCGTCGAGCTCAGCCTGGACGACTGGGACCGCCTTGGCCGTGACGTGCCCTGCCTGCTGAACCTGATGCCGTCGGGCGAGCACCTGATGGAGGATTTCTACTACGCGGGCGGCCTGCCGGCGATCCTGCGCGAGATCGGCGACTTCCTGCACAAGGAAGCGGTGACCGCCAACGGCAAGACCATCTGGGAGAACGTCAAGGACGCGCCGTGCTGGAACCGCGACGTGATCTTCGAGCTGTCGAAGCCGTTCAAGCCGAACGGCGGCATCGCGGTGGTGCGCGGCAACCTGTTCCCGGGCGGTGCCGTGGTGAAGCCGTCGGCGGCCAGCCCCGAGCTGATGGTGCACCGCGGCCGGGCGGTCGTGTTCGAGGACATCGACGACTACAAGGCGCGGATCGACGACGAGAACCTCGACATCGACGAGACCTGCATCATGGTTCTCAAGAACTGCGGACCGAAGGGTTATCCGGGCATGGCCGAGGTCGGCAACATGGGCCTGCCGCCGAAGGTGCTGCGCAAGGGCATCACCGACATGATCCGGGTGTCGGACGCCCGCATGTCCGGCACCGCCTACGGCACCGTGGTGCTGCACGGCGCGCCCGAGGCCGCCGCCGGCGGGCCGCTGGCTTATGTGCAAACGGGCGACGTGATCGAGCTCGACGTGCCGGGCCGGCGCATCCACCTCGACGTCTCAGACGCCGAGCTGGAGCGTCGCGGCGCCGCCGCGACGGGGTTCACCAACCCCTACGACCGCGGCTACACCAAGCTTTACATCGACACCGTCAACCAGGCCGACAAGGGCGCCGACCTCGACTTCCTGGTCGGCAAGTCGGGCACGCCGCTGATGCGGGAGAGCCACTGACGGGCGAGACAGCGGGAGACGGCGGGGAGAGGGGCGGCCTGCCCCCACCCGTCGTCATCCCGGCCAAGCGCAGCGCGAGCCGGGACCTACCCGCCGCTCCGTCGGTGGTAATATCGGCAAGCCACCGTCGTGGGCCCCGGATAGCCGCGGCTTCGCCACGGCTTCCGGGGTGACGACAAGAATGAGAAGGCGCCCACACGGGTTGCTCGCTCTCTCCTCCCGACGGGCAGTGGCGTCAGGCCACCGCCATGCCGCGCTTGATCGCCGGCCGGCTGCCTACCGACTCGGCCCAGCGCTTCAGGTTGCCGAGGCCGGCACCCTTGGCCTCGATCAGGGCCTTGCGGGAGTCGTAGACCGGGTACAGCGCCATGTCGGCGACGCCGTACTCGCCGGCCAGGTACTCGACCGCGCCGAGGCGCTTGTCGGCGTGGCCGAGTTGGCCGATCAGACGGTCCTCGAAGGCGCCCTGGGCGGTCTTGTCGTCGAGCTTGGAGGCATAGAACACCGCGCTGCTGGTCGGCGCGATGTCGGTGAGCGCGAACATCAGCCACTGCAGGTGAGCGGTCCGCTTGACCGGGTCGGCGGGCAGGAACTTGCCGGTCTTGTCGGCCAGGTACAGCAGGATGGCGCCGGACTGCGCGAGCGTGACGGTCTGGCCGCCGGGGCCGTCGTGGTCGACGATCGCCGGGATCGCGCCGACCGGGTTGATCTTCAGGAATTCCGGGCTGCGGCCCTCGCCCTTGGCGAGGTTGATCGTGTGCGGGGTGTAGGCGAGGCCGCATTCCTCGAGCATCAGGGCCGGGCGACGGCCGTTGCCGGTGCCGGCGGTGTAAAAGTCGATCATGGGAGCGGAACTCCGGGTTCGCTGAGACGACGGGACCGTCGGGGCAACCGGCTGGCCGCCCCGTCCCGACGCGCCCACCTTACTCCGGCCCCGGCCGCCGCCAAGCCCGGATCAGGTCGTGATCGGGTCCTTTCCGTCGTACCACCGACGGAGCGGTGGGTTGGTCCGGGCTCGCGCTGCGCTTGGCCGGGATGACGACAGGGTGTGGGAGGCGCTGGCTCCCTGCGTCCTCCACCCCCGCCGTCGTCGTCATCCACCCCCCACCGTCGTCATCCCGGACCGGCCCGCCCCCGGCGGGACGGAGCCGGGAGCCACGGAGCGACGGTTGCCGGCCGATGCCGCCGCCGACGGAGCGGGCGGGTCCCGGCTCGCGCTGCGCTTGGCCGGGATGACGACGGGGTGTGTGGAGGCGCTGCGCCGGGTCAGCCGACCCGCTTGCCCTTGTCGTCGTAGCGGTACCAGCCGCGGCCGTAGCGCCGCCCGAGGCGGCCGGCGGCGTGCAACTGCTTGATGGTCGGCCGGGTGTGCATGCGGTCGCCGTAGGCGTCCTCCAGGATCGTCGACACCTTGAGCGCCAGGTCGATGGTGATGTTGTCCATGAGCTCGAACGGCCCGACCGGGTGGCCGAGGCCGAGCCGGCAGCCGGTGTCAATGTCCTCGGGCGTGCAGGCGCCTTCCTCGACCAGCCGGATCGCCTCGTCCCACATGGCGAACAGGATGCGGTTGACCGCGAAGCCGACCACGTCCTTCACCTGGATCGGGCTCTTGCCGATCGCCTCGCAGGCGGCCGTCGCGGCCTTGACCACTTCCGGGTCGCTGTCGAAGCCGGAGATCACCTCGACCAGCTTCATGCGGCTGACCGGCGAGAAG
>CAYNFA010000703.1:0-2621 GCA_964396345.1 uncultured Thalassobaculum sp. | reverse complement strand
CAGGTGCCGGGGCGACCGTATCGTGTCCCGACCCTGCTGCGGCCGGCGCCTGGAGCGCCGCCGCCCCCTCGCCGCCGGAAGGACCCGTCGCCATGAGCGCTCGCCTTGCCCTGTCGATCGACGATCGCCGCCTGTTCGCCGACGGCCACGGCTTTGGCGACGCCGGCGCCTATGAGCGCCTGACCGGGCGGGTGCGGTTCCTCGCCGATCCGGCCGGCGACGGCCACCCGCGGATCGTCGACCTCGACAAGGCGCCGCGCACCACCGGGGGAATGGTCGAGTACGCCGCCGATTTCTGCCTGCTCAAGCCGGTCGAGCCGGCGCGCGGCAACGGCAGGGTGTTCTTCGACTACGGCAACCGCGGCAACAAGCGGGCGCTGCAATTCTTCAACGACGCGGTCGGCTCCAACAGCCCGATCGCCCCCGAGCACGCCGGCAACGGCTTCCTGATGCGGCGCGGCTACACGGTCGCCTGGCTCGGCTGGCAGGGCGACCTGCTGCCGGGCGAGGGCAGGCTGCTGCTGCACGCCCCGATCGCGACCGACGGCGGCCGGCCGATCACCGGCACGGTACGGGTCGAGTACATCGTCAACGAGCCCGGCACGCTGGCGGTACCGCTGAGCGGGCTGGCGCCGGCGCGCAGCTATCCGACGGTCTCGCTCGAAACCCGCAAGGCGCGCCTGACCCGGCGCCTGTACGCCGGCAGCCGGCGCGAGGAGATCGGCTACGACGCCTGGTCGTTCGCCCGGATCGACGAATCGCCCTCGGTCGACGGCCTCGGCCGCGACCGCGCGGTAGTGCCGTCCGACAGCCACCTGCACCTGCACGACGGCTTCGAGACCGGCTGGATCTACGAGCTGATCTACGAGGCCCGCGATCCCGCCGTGCTCGGCCTCGGGCATCTGGCGGTGCGCGACTTCGTGGCCTTCCTCAAGCACGCCGACCGCGACATGGACGGCGCTGCGAACCCGCTGCGCGAGGGCGGTGGGCGGGTCGAGAAGGCCTACGCCTGGGGCCGGTCGCAGACCGGACGCTGCATCCGTGACTTCATCCACCAGGGATTCAACGACGACGGCGCCGGCCGCCCTGTGTTCGACGGCGTCCTGCCGCACGTCGCCGGCGCCGGCAAGATGTGGATGAACCACCGCTTCGCGCAGCTGACCGTGCTGCCCGGCCAGGAGCACGAGAACCACTACACCCCGGTCGACCGCTTCCCGTTCTCCTACGCCCGCTCGACCGACCACCTGACCGGCCGCGAGGACGCCATCCTGAAGCGCCCGGCGACCGACCCGCTGGTCATCCACACCGACAGCGCGGCCGAATACTGGCATCGCCGTGCCTCTCTGGTGGTCACCGACAGCCGCGGCCGCGACCTGCAGCAGCCGGAGACCGTGCGGGTGCAGTGCTGGGCGAGCTCCCAGCACTACGCCTCGGCGCTGGTCGCCCGGCCCGAGCGCGGCATCGCCGCGAACCTGCAGAATACGGTGGCGACCACCATGATCTTCCGCGCCAATTTGGACGCGCTCGACCGCTGGGCGACCGACGGCACGCCGCCGCCGCAGAGCCGGGTCCCGAGCGTGGCCGACGGCACACTGGTACCGGTCGAGGCGTGGCGGGCGTCGTTCCCGGCGATCCCCGGCGTCGCCCTGCCGCGCGGCCCGAGCCGGCTGGAGCGGCTCGATTTCGGCCCGGACATCGACACCCTCGGCGTGGTCAGCGAAGAGCCGCCACGGCTGGTCGGCGACCAGGAGTACCCGGTGCTGGTGCCGGCGGTCGATGCCGACGGCAACGACCGGGCCGGGGTGCGGGCGCCCATGGTGGCGGCTCCGCTCGGCACCTATGTCGGGTGGAATCTGCGCCGCCCGGAGCTCGGCCACGGCGCCATGGTCGGCATCACCGGGAGCTACCTGCCGTTCCCGAACACCGCCGAGGAGCGCGCGCAGACCGGCGACCCGCGGCCGGCGATCCTGGAGCGCTACGCCGACACCGACGCCTACGCGGCGGCGATCCGGGCGGCGGCGCTGGCGCTGGTCGAACAGGGTTTCATGCTGGAGGAGGACATCGAGCGGTCGGTCGCCGCCGCCGCCGGCTGGAACCCGGCGCGCCACACCGTCCGGCTTCCCGGGAGCCGCCGATGACCGCCGGCTTCCCGGCGGCGAAGGTGCCGGTCACGGTGCTGGCGGGCTTCCTCGGCGCCGGCAAGACCACGCTGCTGAAGCGCATCCTCGAGGACCCGCGGGGCGTGCGCTACGGCGTGCTGGTGAACGATTTCGGCGCCATCAACATCGACGCCGAGCTGGTGGTCGAGACCGGCGCCGGCCAGGTGTCGCTCGCCAATGGCTGCGTGTGCTGCACGATCCGCGACGACCTGGTAGAGGCGATCGGTCGGCTGCTGGACCAGGACCCTGCCCCCGAGCATTTGCTGATCGAGACCAGCGGAGTGTCGCGGCCGATCGCGGTCATGGACGCGGTCCTCGACCCCGCGCTCGGCGGTCGGGCGGCGGTCGACGGGGTGTTCTGCCTGGTCGACGCCGCCGGCTTCCGCGACCTCGACTTCGCCTCCACCGAGCTGGCGATCGAGCAGGCCGGCTCGGCCGACGTGGTGGTCCTGAACAAGACCG
>CAYNFA010000702.1:0-2623 GCA_964396345.1 uncultured Thalassobaculum sp. | reverse complement strand
CTGCAGGACGACCTTCCGACCCTGACCGCGATCGCCGACGACGTCTCGGCGCGGGTTCGCGAGCAGTACGAGGAGAACCCCTATCCGCGCTGGCTGTCGATCGACCGCCGGCCGCCGCGCGGCCTGGCCGAGCACCTTGCCCGCGTGCTGCCCGGCAACCCGATCGCCGCCATCCCCGAGGGGCCGCCGCGGATCCTGGTCGCCGGCTGCGGCACCGGGCGGCACGCCATCCAGACGGCGCGCCGCTACCAGGATTCCAACGTGCTGGCGATCGACCTGTCGCGCCGGTCTCTAGCCTACGCCAAGCGGATGGCGCGCGACATCGGGGTCCAGAACATCACCTTCGCGCAGGCCGACCTGCTCGCCCTCGGCCGCCACGCCGAACGCTTCGACCTGATCGAAAGCTCGGGCGTGCTGCATCACCTGGGCGACCCGAAATCGGGGTGGCGGGCGCTGCGCGGCCTGCTGACGCCGCGCGGCCTGATGCGGATCGCGCTGTACAGCCGCCGCGCCCGGGCCGGGTTCGACGACGTGCGGGCCCAGGTTCCGACCAGGGCACCGATGATCCAGCGGGTCCGGGCGGCGCGGCGCGCGGTGATGGCGCTGCCGGACAGCCATCCGGCCCGGGCGCTGGTGCGCACCGCCGATTTCTACGCCGCCAGCGGCGTCCGCGACGCCCTGCTGCACAGCCATGAACTCACCGTCGACCCGCTCTGGATCGCCGACGCACTCGACGAGCTCGGGCTGCGGTTCCTCGGCTTCGAGTTGCCGGACCCGGCAATCCTGGCGCTGTACCGGCGCCGCCACCCCGACGATCCCGCCGGGCTGAACCTGCGAGCCTGGGACGCGGTCGAGGCCGAGCGGCCGGAGATCTTCCTCGGCATGTACCAGTTCTGGTGCCGGGCGGCCTGAGGCCGAGCGGCTACGTCTCCTCGTCCGCCGGCCGCTGCGCCGCCGCGGGCTCGCCCTCCTCAGGCTCCTCGTCGGTCGGCACCCGGTAGGTGCCGCCGAGCCAGCGACCGAGATCCAGAGTCTTGCAGCGCGCCGAACAAAACGGCCGGAAGTCCGGCGCCGTCGGCTTGCGGCAGATCGGGCACCGGCTGCGCCGGGCCTTGGCGATCGAATGCACTTCCGCCATCAGTCGTCGCTCTCCACGCGGAACTCCTCGGGCGCCAGGGACGGATCGACGCGCACCGTCAGATGCCCAAGGCGCCGACGCTCCTGCTGCAAAATAGGCTGGCCGGGGCCGTCGAGCCACCGCGCAACCTCGGGCGCAACCAGCAGAAGCGGTCGGCCGATCCGCCCCGCCTCGCGCCGCAACCCAGCAAGCGCCGACCACGCCGCCGCCCGCGGCGCGAGGCGCGTTGTGTCCCGCGCCTCCAGAATGTCGTCGGCCAGCGGGCGGCGCGCGCCCTCGCGCACGAATTCAAGCATCCCGCCGGGCGTCCAGCCGAGCACCCGGACCGGCGTCGGATCCTCGGCCGCCGCCTCGCGGATCCGCTCCAGCACCGCCGCCCGCGCCGCCCGGTCGGCCATGCGCGGCAGGTCGAGCAGCACGGTGCCGCGCAGGCCGCGCAGCCGCACCTGCCTAAGCGCCTGCACCCCTGCCGCCTCGTTGGCCCGCCGGAAGCCGTCGCGGCCGCCGCCCGACGGCAGGTTCACATCGATCAGGGTCGCGGCCTCGGTGGCGTCGACCACCAACTCGCCGCCACCCGCCAGCGGCACACGGCGCGCCAGCGCCGCCTCCAGGGCGTCGGCGGCGCCGCACTCCTCGAACAGGCGCCCGCTGTCGTCGACCTCCGGTTCGACACCTGGCGCCTGGGCACGGGCGGCATCGAGCAGCGGCACCGGCGGCTCGACCCAGGACGGCGGCTGGAGTAGGCGGGCCGTGGCCTGAAGATCCTGCCAGCGGCGCAGGAGCCGGACGGCCGTGGCGATCACGATCTCCGGCGGCAGGTCGGCGGCCGCCGAGCGCACCAGCAAGCCGACATCCTCCGGAATCAGCGCCTCCAACGCCGACCGGAGGGCAGCGCGCCGCGCCTTGCCGCCGATCGCCGCCGCCAGTCCGATACCGGGCCTCGCTGGCGTCAGCACGACCGCGCCGTCCGCAAGCTCGACGGCGGCGCGGGCCACGGCGCGCTTGCCGCCGCTCGCGTCCCGCGCAATCTGCACCAGCAGGCGCCCGCCCTCGACGGCAGGACGGTCGGACAGCAGCGCCTCGCCGTCCGGGATCGCGACGATCGCCGAACCGAGCCGGGGGATGGTCGCCGTCACCCGGGCGAGCGCCACGCCGCCGAGCAGCGACGGCCGGTCGGTGGCCTCGACCCACAGCTCGACCACCGCGCCGGCCGCCAGGAACGCGACCCTGGTCGCCCAGGGCGCGCGGTCGACGACGATCCGGTCAACCGGCGGCATGCCGGAAGCCGGCGCCGGCCAGCAGGCCGTAGGTCTCGGCGAGCGGCAGGCCGACGACGTTGGAGTACGAGCCGTTGACGAAGCTAACATAGGCGGCGGCCAGGCCCTGGATCGCGTATCCGCCGGCCTTGCCCCGCCACTCGCCGGAGGCCAGGTAGACCGCGGTCTCGGCCGCGTCCAGGCGCTTGAAGGCGACGCGGGTCTCGAT
>CAYNFA010000701.1:0-2626 GCA_964396345.1 uncultured Thalassobaculum sp. | reverse complement strand
GCCACCACCACGGCCCGGAACACCTCCAGCAGCGCCGTCGTCACCGGGTTCGGGTCGGCGCCCGCCGGCCGCTCGCGCTCCAGCAGGCCGACCCGGCGCAGCACCGGGGGATCGCCGAACGGCAGGCAGTGGACGGTGACCGCCACCGCGCCAGTCACCGATCCGGCCGGCGCCACCGCGACCCCGAGGCCGCGCCCGACCATCGCCAGGATCGCCTCGATGGAATCGAGTTCCATGGTCTCGGTCACCACTATGCGGTCGCGCCGGAGTGCGGCGTCGATCACCCGTCCGACCCCGGTGCGCCGGTTGAAGCGCACGAACGGCAGGGTCCGCAGCAGCGTACGCGCCGACGGCCCGGCGGCGGCGCGCGGGGCCACCACCAGCAGCGGCTCCTCCAGGATCGGGCGCACCACCAGCCCGCGCTCCAGCCGCGGCGTCTCGGTGACCAGGGCGGCGTCCAGCACGCCCTGCGCGACCCGCCGGGCGAGGTCGGTCGACAGCCCGGACTCGATGCGGATCTGCAGGTCCGGGGCGCGCGCCGCCAGCAGGGCGAGGGCGTCCGGCACCAGCCCGGTCGCCGCCGTCGGGATCACCCCGAGCCGCAGCCGGCCGCGAAGCGCGGCGCCGGACGCCGAGGCCACGAGATCCTCGGCCGCCCGCAGAACCGCGCGCGCCGGCCCCAGCAGGCCGCGCCCGAGGTCGCTCAGCACCGGTGGGCGGCGGGCGCGGTCGAACAACTCCGCCCCCAGCAACGCCTCCAGCGCCCGCATCTGCATGGAAACCGCCGACTGGGTGACGCCGACGCGGTCGGCGGCGGCGGCGAAGCTGCCGGTCTCGGCGATCGCCAGAAGGGTTTCGAGGTGACGGAGGTTCATGCAGTTACTACAAACTTCTTGATGTAAGCCTTCAAGTTAATTCTCTTGCCTTAAGTTGCGGCCGACCCCACCCTGAACTCGCCATTTCGTGAACGGCCACCCGTCCAGTATCGGCCGTGGAAAAGGATGCCCGACATGAGCTTCGCCCTGACCGCCGAACAGGAAGACCTGCGCGCCCGGGCGCGCGACTTGGCAGAGCGGGTCATCGCCCCGCGCGCCGCCGAGGTCGACCGCACCGAGAGCTACCCGTGGGACAACGTGAAGGCGCTGACCGATTCCGGCTTCATGGGGATGACGATCCCGTCGGCCTACGGCGGCCCGGGCCGGTCGTTCCTCGACGTGACGCTGGTGGTCGAGGAGATGGCGGCGCAGTGCGGCGTCACCGGCCGGATCGTGGTCGAGGGCAACATGGGCGCGATCTCGGCGATCCTGCAGTACGGCACCGAGGAGCAGAAGCGGCGGGCCACCGAACTGGTGCTGGCGGGCGACAAGCCGGCGATCTGCATCACCGAGCCCGACGCCGGGTCGGCCGCCACCGAGATGACCACGAGGGCCGACCGGCGCGGCGACCGGTGGGTGCTGAACGGCAAGAAGCACTGGATCACCGGCGGCGGCGTGTCGCGCCTGCACCTGATCTTCGCGCGGGTGTTCGACGCCGCCGGCGTCGAGCAGGGCATCGGCGGCTTCCTCGCCTTCCGCGACGAGGACCAGGGCCTGGTGATCGGCGCCCGCGAGCCGACCATGGGCCTGCGCGGCATTCCCGAGACCGAGGTGCTGTTCCAGGACCTGACGCTGCCGGCCGACCGGCTGGTGATGCCGCCGAGCGGGCTGAAGCGCGGCTTCGCCGACCTGATGAACGCCTACAACTCGCAGCGCGTCGGCGCCGGCACCGTGGCGCTCGGCCTCGCCGAGGGCGCCTACCGCCGGGCGCTCGCCTTCGCCAAGGAACGCGAGCAGTTCGGCCGTCCGATCGCCGAGTTCCAGGGCCTGCAGTGGATGCTGGCCGACATGAGTGTGCAGATCGAGGCCTCCCGCGCGCTGATCTGGCGGGCAGCCGCCACCGCCGGGCGCAACGGCAACCCGTTCCCCGACAGCCTGGCCGCCGCCCAGGCCAAGATCTTCGCCTCCGAGATGGCGATCCGGGTCAGCACCGACGCCCTGCAGATCCACGGCGCCCGCGGCTACTCGCGGAACTGGCCGATGGAACGGATCCAGCGCGACGCCCGGATGTTCACCATCGGCGGCGGCACCGCGCAGGTGCTGCGCACCATGGTCGCGTCGCGGATCCTGGAGCGCAAGCTGCCGCAGACCCGCGACGGCTACAGCGCCCTCGCCGCGGCAACCGGTGCCCGCAAGCAGGCGGCCGAGTGATGGCCGACACCGTGCGGGTGGCCGACGTCCTGGCCCGACGGCTGTTCGACGCCGGCTGCCGCTGGGCCTTCGGTATCCCCGGCGGCGAGGTGCTGACCTTCGTCGACGCGCTGGAGCGGGCCGGCATCCGGTTCGTCCTGGCCAAGCACGAGAACGCCGCCGGCTTCATGGCCGAGGGCGTCTACCACATGACCGGCGCGCCCGGCATCCTGGTCGCCACCGTCGGCCCGGGCGTGGCCAACGCCCTGAACGTAGCCGCCAACGCCGAGCAGGACCGGGTGCCGCTGATCGTGGTCAGCGGCTGCGTCGACGAGGACGAGGCGGTCACCTACAACCATCAGGTCTTCGAACACCAGGCGGTGTTCCGTCCGGTGGTCAAG
>CAYNFA010000700.1:0-2626 GCA_964396345.1 uncultured Thalassobaculum sp. | reverse complement strand
CCGGTCGCCAGCCGCCCGGCGTTGACGACGTGGAAGCCGTCGACGTCCTTGGCCGGGTCGACCGCGTCCAGCACCGCCTGGGCGTCGATCTGCGGCGGCAGCGGCAGCTGCACCAGGATGCCGTCGACCGCGTCGTCGGCGTTCAGATCGGCGATCAGCGCCAGCAGGGCGCCCTCGCCGGTGTCGGCCGGCAGCCGATGCTCGATCGAGCGCATGCCGGCCTCGGCGGTCTGGGCCGCCTTGTTGCGCACGTAGACCTGGCTGGCCGGGTCGTCGCCGACCAGCACCACCGCCAGTCCCGGCCGCAGGCCGTGCCGCGCTCCCAACTCGGCGACCGCCTCGCCGACCCGCCGGCGCAGCCCCTCGGCGAACGCCTTGCCGTCGATCACCCGGCCCACGCTCATGACTTCGCCCCCTCCTCGGTTTCGGCCGCCTCCAGGCGCGCCAGCAGCGCCGCCGGATCGTCAGCCCGCACCAGCAGCACCTTGCGCCGGTCGGCCGCCCCCTGGGTCACCGCGATCGCCGACCGCGGCACCCGCCAGCGCCGCGCCAGCATTTCGGCGACCGCCTTGTTGGCCCGGCCATCCTCGGGCACGACGGTCACCGAGACTAGCAGCAGGGTGACGCCGGATGGGTCGACGGCGACACCGCGCACCCGGTCGGCGGATGCCTTCGGCGTGACCTTCAGCGCCACCCGCACGCCGCCGGCCACGATCCGGAACGGCGAGGCGGTGGCCACCCGCCGGCTCAGGCCAGGCCGGCCACCAGCTCGTGCAGCAGGCGCAGGCCGAACTGCAGGGCCAGCACCAGCACCACCGGCGACAGGTCAATGCCGCCCAGGTTCGGCATGACGTTGCGGATCGGCCGCAGTGCCGGCTCGATGATCTTCGACAGGAAATCCATAACCACGTAGATCACGCGGTTGTAGGCGTTCACGACGCCGAACTTCACCAGCAGATCAATCACGATGTAGGCGAACAGCAGGTAGGTGTAGGCCTGGACGACCCAGTCGATCAGCCAGAGAATCGAGTACATCGCGATCCACCCTCCCTTGGTGAGCGCCGCACCCTACCCACGCCGGCCCGCGACGGCAAGCGGGCCGCCGGCAGGCTGATTGTTACAGGCGATTCATGTATAGTTACTAATGTTTTGCTGGCCATTCCTAGCGTTTTCGATAACGTTGCCGGCAACGAGGATGGTCATGACGCCGACCAGCGACGCGCTGCCTCTCGACCAGATCTTTGATGCGCTGGCGTCGATCGACGTGGCGGTGGCGATCTACGACCGCGACGACCGGGTGTTGGCGGTCAGCCCGTACTATGCCGCCATGTTCCCCGAGGAGGACCTGACACCCGGGGTGACATACCGCCAGGCGCTGCACCGCTTCGCCGAGCGCAACGACCGGGTGCGGGCGCTCGGCTACCCGGACATGGACAGCTACCTCGACGCCGAGATCGCCCGCCACCGCACTCCCTACGCCCACCAGGTGTACCGGCTGGCCAACGGTCGCTGGATCGAGGCCCGCAAGGTGCCGACCCCGGATGGCGGGGTGGTCGGGCTGTGGCGCGACATCACGCTGCAGCGCGACGCCGAGGCGTCGATGCTGCGCTCCAAGGAGGCGACCGAGCTGGCCAGCCACGCCAAGGCCGACTTCCTGGCGCTGATGAGCCACGAGTTGCGCACCCCGCTGAACGCGGTGATCGGCTTCGCCCAGTTGATCGAGCGCTCCGACGGCACCATGGCGACAGCGACCATGAGCGAGTACGCCGGCCTGATCCGGACCAGCGGCGAGCAGCTGCTGCAGACCATCAACGACATCCTCGACCTGACCCGGCTCGGCGGCCACGGCGCCGACATCCCGATGGCGCTGGTCCGACTGGAGGCGGTCACCGCCACCTGCCTGCGAATCGCCGAGCCGTTCGCCCGGCCGCGCCAGGTGACGCTGGTCGACGCCGTCCCCGCCGACCTGCCGCCGCTGCAGGCCGACGCGGGGTCGCTGCGGCGCATGATCACCCACCTGCTGTCGAACGCGGTCAAGGTGTCGCTGAGCGGCGGCGCGGTGACGCTGTCGGCGGCGCTCGGCGGCGACGGCGGCCTGGTGGTCACGGTCGCCGACGACGGCCCGGGCATGACCGCCGAGCAGATCGCCGCCGCCATCGAGCCGTTCACCCAGCACGACGAGGTCCGCTCGCGCCGGCTGTCGGGCGCCGGCATCGGCCTGCCGCTGGTGAAGACCCTGATCGAGCTGCACGGCGGCCGCCTGGCGATCGACTCCACCCCCGGCGCCGGCACCCGCGCCCGGCTCGAATTCCCGCCGGCGCTGGTCGAGCGCGACCGGCGCGAGGCGGGCCCCGAAGCAGGCCCACAAGCTGCCCCTTGAACCCGGCGCCCGAAGTTCTTATAAACCCGGTCACTCGACGGGCGGCCAGTGGCCGACCCGCCCAGTCGGTGGGGCCGTAGCTCAGCTGGGAGAGCGTCGCGTTCGCAATGCGAAGGTCGGGAGTTCGATCCTCCTCGGCTCCACCAAAATATTCATAAAAACAGCATATTGTCGGGTGACAATCGATCCCCCTGCGGCAGACCGCTGCCGGTAAGCCAATGGTAAGCCAGCGGGACGATCGCGCGC
>CAYNFA010000699.1:0-2628 GCA_964396345.1 uncultured Thalassobaculum sp. | reverse complement strand
CGGGCTTGGACGCACGCGGGGGTGGGGTGGCGGGGATCATGGTGAATCCGAGGTCGATATCGCGTAGCGGCTCTGGTTGGCCATCAGCGGCCAGGAGCGGTCATTGTCGGAGATGCTGGTCACCTCGAGCGGCCAGTGCACGCCGATCGCCGGGTCGTCGTAGCGGACCCCGCGAGCGGCGTGCGGGGAGTATGGGGACGACACCAGGTAGTTGACCTCGGTGTCGTCCGCCAGCACCTGGAAGCCGTGCGCGAAGCCCTCCGGTACGTAGAGCATCGTAAGCGCCTGCGGCGTCAGCTCGACCCCCAGCCACTGGCCGTAGGTGGATGAGCGGGGCCGCAGGTCGACGATCACATCCCAGATCGCCCCGCGCACGCACCGCACCAGCTTGACCTCGGCGTGTGGCGCCTCCTGGTAGTGCAGGCCTCGGAGTGTCCCGCGCCGCGGATTCACCGAGACGTTGGACTGGACATAGTCCGCGACCAGCCCTTGTCGGGCGAACTCCTCGTTGCACCAGGCTCGGGCAAACTGCCCGCGATCGTCGGTGAAAGGCTGCAAGTCGACGACATAGGCGCCGGACAGCTTGGTTTCACGAAAGTTCATGAGCGCGCCACCTGAAATCGTTGGCCAACTGGCCGGTCTCGACCAGCTTCTTCAGTTGCTTGAGGCGGGTGTGGGCCGGCGAGAGAAACAGCTCTTCGGTCAGGCCGACGTGCCGGAACACTGTGTGCAGTTGCTGGGCGCCGCGTCGCAGGTCCCAGCGGCAGCGGAAGTTCGGCAGGTGCTTGCGGATCTTGGCGAACGACACCCGATAGCTGCGGTCGTCGCCGGTGCTGTCGCCGAACTCGAGCTTGCAGCCGGGGAAAGACTCCGCCACCACCTCGGCGATCTCATGAACCCGGTAGTTGTTGTCGTCGTCGCCGACGTTAAGCACCTCGCCGGCGACCGCGTCGCGCGGCGCTTCCAGGACCGCGGCAACCGCGTCCGAAATATCCTGGACGTGAACCAGCGGTCGCCAGGGCTTGCCGTCGCTGGTCATGGTGATCCGCTTGGTGGTCCAGGCAAGGCCGGCCAGGTTGTTGAGGACCAGGTCGAATCGCATGCGTGGCGACGCCCCGAACGCGGTGGCGTTGCGCAGGAAGGTCGGGCTGAAATCATCATCCATGAGTTTGACGACTTCCCGCTCGACCCCGAGCTTGCAGGTCGCGTAGGCAGTCAGCGGGTTCGGCGCCGAGTCCTCCGTCTTGGCACCGTTGCCGGCGGTACCGTAGATGCTGCAGGACGAGGCGTAGACGAAGCGCCGGACGCCGGCCTCCTTGCAGATCTCCGCCAGGGCCACCGAGCCGCGGTGGTTGATGGCGTGCGTGAGCTGCGGGTCGTTCTCGCACATCGGGTCGTTCGACAGCTCGGCGAGATGCACGACCGCGTCGAAACCCTCAACATCGGCGATGGTGAGGTCGCGGACGTCGCGCGCCCGGATGGCCGGCCGGTCACGCCCGTCGTGGTACAGCCAGCCGGACCGGTAGTAGCCGGTGTCGATCCCGACCACGTCGTAGCCCCGTTCCAGCAACGTCGGCGCCAGCACGCTGCCGATGTAGCCGTCGCAGCCGGTGATCAGGACGCGGGCCGGCGGGCGCACCGACGTGGCGAGATCCCGGGGAACCGCCCGTCCTGCGACGGGCGCAAGTTCGCTTACCATACCTTCCATGGCGGGTTTCCTGTCTCCCAGTGATCGGTGAGGACGTGCTTATCGCGAAGGGTGTCGAGATTCTGCCAGAAGCCGTCGTGCCGGTACGCCTGGAGCTGTCCCTTGGAGGTGAGCGCCTCGAGCGGCTCACGCTCCCAGGTGGTTTCGTCGCCCTCGATCAGATCGAGGACCTCGGGCTCCAGGACGAAGTAGCCGCCGTTGATGTAGTGACCGTCGGTGTTGGATTTTTCGCGGAAGCCGTTGACCCGATTGTCACCCGGCATCAGGCTGAGAGCTCCGAAGCGGCCGGTCTGGTGGACCGCCGAGACGGTGGCCAGGACGCCGCTGTTGCGGTGGAAGTCGATCAGCCTGGTGATGTCGATGTCCGAGACGCCGTCGCCATAGGTCAGGCAGAAAGTCTCGCCGTCGAGATAGTCGGTCACCCGCTTGAGGCGGCCGCCGGTCATCGTGCCTTCGCCGGTGTCGACCAGCGTCACCCGCCACGGCTCGACGCCGTTGCGGTGCTCCTTCATGGAATGGGCCGCCAGGTCGAAGGTGACGTCCGAGCGGGCGAGAGCATAATCTCGGAAGTACTCCTTGATCATGTGCCCCTTGTATCCGCAGCAGATGACGAAGTCGTTCAGCCCATGGGCCGAGTAGATCTTCATGATGTGCCAGAGGATCGGATGGCCGCCGATCTCGACCAGTGGCTTGGGCCGGACCGTGCTCTCCTCGCTGATGCGGGTTCCATAGCCGCCGGCCAGGATGACCACCTTCATGATAATTCTCCTTGTCTGTTCGCCGACGGGGGTTGCGGTATCAGGGGCCAGTTCGCAGCTTCCGCCCCTAACTCGGGCTCGGCGGCAGCCTTCCGGCCGTTGATCGACCCTGGAACCCGCTGGCCGAGCAGCCGGCTGTAGAGGGCGACGTGCTGCAGGACG
>CAYNFA010000698.1:0-2634 GCA_964396345.1 uncultured Thalassobaculum sp. | reverse complement strand
GCGCCGCCGTACAGGGTGTCGACCCCCTCGCCGCCGTGGAGAACGTCGTCGCCCTTGCCACCCTGCAAAAGGTCGGCGCCGGCATCGCCGTGCAGCGTGTCGTTGCCGTTGTCGCCATCGAGGGTGTCGTTGCCGTCACCGCCGTAGACCAAATCGGCGCCGTTCAGCGCGGCGATCGCATCGTCGCCGCTGGTCCCGGTGAGGGTGTCTGCGTCGTCGGTCGGGCCGCCGAACACCTCGCCGGTCAGCAGGTCGCGCACCGGCGTGTTGCCCTGGACGAGCTCGATGTTGTCGAGCAACGCGCCGTGGCGATCGTCGATCCCCTCGCCGACCAGCGAGATGACGTGGTTGCCGACCCCAAGGTCGAGGGTCAGCCAGTGGCTGGTCCAGCCCAATTGCGGATCCGGGTTGGCGTAGACCGTTTCGCCATCGACACTGATCGAGAACGCGCTGGTCTCGCCATCCATGCCGGCGTACGACCGGGCAGTGTAGTCGAACGACAGGGCGTAGGTGCCTGCCGAGAACACCGTGAAGGTCTGCGAGACCACGGCGTTGTTCTGGCCCTCGGCCTGGCCACCGTTCTCGGGCCCGGAGTCGAGTTCGATGACGTTATTGGTCGTGGACCAACCGTTCGGCGATTCCGGCGCGCCGGCGATACGGCCACGCTGGATCTCGATCGGCGGGGTCCCGGCCACGTTCGCGTCGGGATCCTCGGCCGACCAACCCTCGATCTCCTGGAACATTGTCCAGACCGAGTTGCTGTTCAACGGACCGGTGGTTTCGAAGTCGCCGTTGATCAGCAGGTTGGTGCCGGGCGCCGGCGGGGTCACCCCGTCCACGACAAGGGTCTCTATGCCGTCGAGCGTCATGCCGTCGAGGTCGTCGATCGATCCGACGTACAGCGTGTCGTCGCCGTCGCCGCCGATGACGGTGTCGCCGGAACCGCCGTAGAGCGCGTCGCTCCCGGCGCCGCCCGAAAGCATGTCGTTGCCGGCACCACCCGAGAGGATGTCGTCGCCGTTCCCGCCCGACAGGACATCGTTGCCGGCGCCGCCGAGCAGGGTGTCGTTGCCGTCGCCGCCGTCGAGGGTGTCGTCGCCAGCGCCGCCAGAAAGCGCGTCGTCGCCGCCGAGACCGGAGAGCGCGTCATCGTTGTCGCCGCCGGACAGGGAATCCGCGCCCTCGGTTCCGGTTTCCGTTTCGCCAGCGAACGGATTGACGAAGCCGGCGCTCTCCAGGTCGCCGAGATTGGCGGCGTTCGGGTTCGAGGCCTTGGTGGTCTGGGTCTGCACGCCGTTCAGGTCGTAGGTGACGACCATGGTGCCGGACCCGGCCTCGCTCCAGAAGAAGCTGTCGCCCGGGGTGGCGGTGACCGGCCCATCCTGCGGGTCGGCGGTGCCGTAGAGGTCGGCGTTGGCCTCGATCGCCTCGGCGTTCGGGTTGCGCAGCCGCCAGAGCTGCTCGAGATCACCGTCGCCGTCGAGATCGACCGCGCCCATCGCGGTCAGGGTCAGCGGCTGGGCGACCGGAGCCGAGGACAGCGTGATGTCGGCCGACCGGCCCTCGCCAGCGGTGATTGTCGCGGTGTCGTAGGCGCCGTCGACCAGCAACGTCGCCTCGGCGATGCCGTCGCCGTTGTTGTCGATCGCGACCGTGGTGACGCCGTTGTCGGTGCTGAGCGAGACCTGGGCGCGGGTGGCGCTCAGCGCGGTGACGCGGATCGCCTCGCCGTCCTCGTAGTCGGTGATGCGGTCGCCGTTCAGATGGGCCAGGCTGCCCTCGAAACGATCGACACCGGCACCGCCGGCCAGCGTGTCGGCGCCGGCGCCGCCGGACAGCACGTCGTTGCCGGCACCGCCCGACAGCAGGTCGGCACCGGTGCGCCCGACCAGGATGTCGTCACCATCACCGCCGTAAAGCTGGTCGGCCTCGCCGCCGCCAAGCAGCGAATCGTCGCCAGCGCCGCCCGACAGCGCGTCGGTGCCGCCGCCGCCCACCAGCGTGTCGTTGCCCGAGCCGCCGTACAGCGCGTCGGCGTCGCGGCCGCCCTTGAGCAGGTCGTCGCCGTCGCCGCCGCTGAGTTCGTCACTGCCGGCGATGCCGAGCAGGGTGTCGTTGCCGGCACCGCCGAGCAGGGTGTCGTCGCCGGTCGCGCCGCGCAGGGAGTCGTGGCCGTCGCCGCCCTCCATCCGGTCGTCACCGCCGTTGCCGAACAGCGTGTCGTCGCCATCGCCGCCGAACAGCGAGTCGGCGTCGGCACCGCCCCGCAGCAGATCGTTGCCGGCGCCACCCGAGAGCAGGTCCGCCCCGCCGCCGCCGTGCAGGGTGTCGTCGCCGCTGCCGCCGAGGATGGTGTCGCCGTCGCGGCCGCCGGTGATCGAGTCGGCGCCGTCGCCGCCGTCGAGGAGGTCGTTGCCGCCGCCGCCATGCAGGGTGTCGTTGCCGGCACCGCCCGACAGGAGGTCGGCGTCGCGCCCGCCCTTGAGGAGGTCGTCGCCGGCGCCGCCGTAGACCGTGTCGTCGCCGGCGATGCCGAGCAGAGTGTCGTTGCCCTCGCCGCCGACGATCAGGTCGGCGCCAGTGCCGCCGCGGATCGAGTCGTTGCCGATGCCGCCCGACAGGATGTCGCCGCCG
>CAYNFA010000697.1:0-2642 GCA_964396345.1 uncultured Thalassobaculum sp. | reverse complement strand
GAAAAGATACGCCAGGACTGCCAGGCCGAACGGCCAGAACACGATGAATCCGAAGACCATCAAGCCGATCCAGGCCGGCTTGCCGAGGTCGTCGAGCTTTTCCACGATGCCCATGCCCACCTCTATGTAAATGTTACTAACATTCACATGGTCCGAGGCGATCCACCGATCAAGAAGCCGCGGTGAAAAAATCGTCCATTCACCCCTCGAACCCTCAGTCCCCGGAGGAGCCGCTGCCGAGCCCGAGCCCGCGCAGGTAGACCAGGACGCCGGCCTCCAGCAGTTCCTCGGGCGCCATCGGCAGCTTGCGCCGGCCGGAGTCGCCGCGCCCGAACAGCGACGCGATGCCGTGCGACATCGCCCACAGATGCAGGCTGACCATCAGCGCCGGCGGCCGCTTGTCGGCCGGGGCCAGCGCGCACAGCGCGTCGGCCGCCTGCCGCAGCACCGCGAACGACCGGTCGGCGGCGCGCCGCAACTCGGGATCGGCGTCGAGGTCGACGCCAGCCTCGAACATCGCGGAATAGTGCGACGGTTCCTCCCGGGCAAACGCGAGGTAGGCGCGGCCGGTGGCCTCGAAAGCGGTAAACGGGTCCGGCCGGCCGTCGTTCCAGGCCGCCGACAGCCGCTTCTCGAAAAGCTCGAAGCCAAGCCGGGCAACGTCGGCCAGCAGCGCCTCGCGGTCGCGGAAGTGCCGGTAGGGTGCCGCCGAGCTGACACCGGCCGAGCGCGCGGCGTCGGCGAAGCTGAACCCCGACGGCCCCTTCTCGGCGATCAGCGACAAGGCCGCCTCGATCAGCGCCTCGCGCAGGTTGCCGTGGTGGTAGCCACGCTTGCCGCCGGATCCGTCCTTCGACCATCCCATGTTACGGGTTCTTATTTCATCCGCGCCGGCAATGCAGCCGCAATCGCTCCCCCCGGCGCGGTCAGTACGGATTCTTGAGCGGGTTGTCGGCCCAGCGCTGGAACACCGCCCGCGCCTCCTCGCCCAGCAGCCTTCGCGCCGGCAGGGCGCGGCCGTCGATCGGCAGCGCCACCTGCTCGTAGAACCAGGCGTCGTCAAAGCCGATCGCGGCGGCGTCGGCGCGGGTGTTGGCGTAGACCATGCGGTCGATGCGCGCCCACAGGATGGCGGTCAGGCACATCGGGCACGGCTCGCAGCTGGTGTAGATCACGGCGCCGGCCAGGTCGTGGGTCGAGAGTTGCCGGCAGGCATCACGGATCGCCACGACCTCGGCGTGCGCCGTCGGGTCGCGGTCGACGGTGACCCGGTTGAAGCCCTCGCCGACCACCACCCCGTCGCGCACCACCACGGCGCCGAACGGCCCGCCGTCGGCGCTGTCGGCGTTGGCCAGGCTGAGCTCGATGGCGCGGCGGAGATGGGTCTCGTCGGACATGGGCGGGGTCTCCTGCGGGTCGCGAACGGTGAATCGGCCGACCGGCCGATTGTGCTTGCCGTGACGGCGCAGCGTCACAACGGCGGGGACGGTCGAATGGATGCGGCGCTCGTCGAGTGGATCAGCATGATCGTCCGCTGGCTGCATGTCGTCGCCGGCCGCCTGGATCGGCAGTTCGTTCCACTTCAACGTCCTCGATCCGGCAGCGGCCGAGCCTGCCGCAAGCGGTCCAGGGCTAGGCCCGGCAGGTCCATGGCGGTGGCTTCTCCAAAAAGGTCAAATACATAGTGGCGCTGGCGCGAACCCCGGATGAGCTGGTTTGGTTCAAGTGGCAGACCCCCGGCACCAGGCAACCCAATCGCAAGTGATGACAATTCCGATAACTTCGTTTACATTGGAAATTACGCAAGGGTGGAGCGTTTCAGACATTGTCTAACCCAAGGCGCTCCAGCCGCAAGGGGGCCGTAAAGCCAGTGAACACTGGGGTCCCATTTAAGAGGTACAGCGATGAAAACGACGATAGCAGTGATTGGTCTGGGTCTTCTGGTTTCGGCCTGCGGTGGCGGAAACGCCGGGAACGGCGGCATGCCGGCGGCCGAAATCGCCTCGATGTCCGATAACCGGATCGCGGTGGTGTACTATGATAGCGTGTCGGGGATGGGCGACGCCTCGCGGATAGCCGCCTCGCATTGCGATCCGATGAACGCCGTGTCCACCGGCAGCGCCAAGGCCACCGACACCATGGTCGCCGTCGATCGCACGGTGGTCTCGTTCGAGTGCCGCCCGCCGGCGCCGAAGAAGTAATCTCCAGGCCTACCGGCGCCGGAACGCGCACCCGGATCGGCCCGTCACCTGGCGGGCCGCATCCGGGTTTCGGCGTTCAAGGCCCTACAGCACGCACACCATCAGCGCCCGCGCCGTCTCGACTCCGGTATTCCGGATCGTGTGACCGCCCTGGTCAGTGGCGTAGCGCACCGTCTCGCCCGGCCCGGCCGAGACGGTGTCGCCGTTGGCGACGACTGTCAGGGTTCCCTCGATCACCGTCAGGTGCTCCACGCTGCCGGCGCCGTGCGCAGCCGAAACCAGTTCGCCCCCCGGCTCGGCCAGGAACTCGTACCACTGCAGCCGCTCGACGGTTTCGATGGCACCCAGGATCCGCAGGCGGCAGCGTCCGTCCTCGCTCTGGATCTCCGGGGTGGCGTTGGCGGTCAGCGCGGTGATCCCGGAGCGCTCCTCCTCGGCACC
>CAYNFA010000696.1:0-2658 GCA_964396345.1 uncultured Thalassobaculum sp. | reverse complement strand
CTCCGCCATCCTCAGAACACCCCAGCGTCGAGGCCGGCCGCCATCAGCATCCCAAGCTCCCGGCAGCGCCCGACGCAGTCCTGGCTGAACGCGCCCCGGCACAGCACGGGTTCCGTCACCGCCCGCCAGCGCAGGCCGGTGACGATGGTCTCGACGCCCCGGCGCGTCCCGGTTCCGTCGTGGCCGGCGCGGATGTACAGGGCGTAGGGCATGCCCTGGGTCCGCTCCAGCACCGGGTAGTAGGTGCGGTCGAAAAAGTCCTTCAGCGCCCCGCTCATGGTGCCAAGGTTCTCGGTGGTGCCGAGGATGATCGCCTGCGCCGCCAGCACGTCATCCGGCCCGGCGTCGAGCGGCGCCAGCACCCGGACCTCGACGCCGTCGGCCTCGGCCGCCGCCGCCCCTTCCGCGACCGCGTCGCGCAGCGCCAGGGTGTTCGGCGACGGCGCGTGCGCCACGATCAGCAGGCGCCGCCTGTCGGAGCGACCCGTCACCGGCGCGTACCCCTCATTCGACAGGCTTCAACGACCGCCTGCACGCCACCCGGGCGTCGAGGTCGGCGTCGGTCATCCTGGCGCAATAGCCGTGGCCCATCGGCGGCATCCATCGTCACTGGGAACACCTACTGCACACGGATCGCGGGCGCGATGCAATCCGCTTCGACGCGTGGTACGCCAGCCGAATCAACCGCCGCCGGAGCCGCCATGTCCCCACCGCCCCCGCCGCCCGCGCCCCGCCGCTCGCTGATCCTGCTGCTCGGCTCGCTGGTCATGGTCGGCCCGCTCGCCATCGACATGTACCTGCCGAGCCTGCCCGATATCGCCGCCGACCTTGCCGCCCACCCGGGCGACGTGCAGCAGACCATCACCGTCTTCCTGCTCGGCTTCGCGGCCGGGATGCTGGTCTACGGCCCGGTATCCGACCGCTTCGGGCGCCGGCCGATCATCGCCGGGGGTCTGGGACTGTTCCTGGTGGCCTCGATCCTGTGCGCGGTCGCCGACGGGATCGGCGCGCTGACCGCGGCGCGGGTGCTGCAGGCGATCGGCGGGGGTGCTGCGTCGGCGCTGGCGCGGGCGGTCGCCAAGGATCTGTTCTCGACCGAGGGTGCGGCGCGCGTGCTGTCGCTGATGGCGATGGTGATGGCGGTGGCGCCGCTGGTAGCGCCGACGATCGGCGGCCAGATCCTGCTGGTGGCCGACTGGCGGGCGATCTTCTACACACTGGCAGCGTTCGGCGCCGCCGGGCTGCTGGCCACGCTGACCCTGCTGCCGGAATCGCTGCCGCCGTCGGCGCGGGTCGGCATCCGCCTCCTGGGCGCGTTCACCGCCTATGGCCGCATCCTGGTCGACCGCCGCGCCCAGGCCGACCTGGTGTCCGGCAGCTTCAACAGCGCCGCGATGTTCGCCTACATCGCCGGCACGCCGTTCGTGTACATCGAGTATTTCGGCGTCCCGGCGCAGTGGTACGGGGCCCTGTTCGGCGCCAACGTGGTCGCGCTGGTGATCGCCTCGGCCTTGAACGCCCGCTACGTCGCCCGGTTCGGGGTCCGGCGCACCACCCGCCTGGCGATCGCGGTCGGCGCCGTCGGCGGGGCCGCGCTGCTGGCGGCCGGCCTGACCGGGATCGGCGGGCTGTGGGGCATCGCGGTACCGCTGCTGCTGGTGATCGGGGTGAGCGCCCCGGTCGCCGCCAACTGCACGGCCCGTCTCATGGGGCTGTTCCCGGCCAGCGCCGGGGCCGCTTCGGCGCTGTTCGGCGCCACCCGGTTCGGCCTCGGGGCGGCGGCGAGCGCGCTGGTCGGCGTGCTGCACGATGCCACGCCGCTCGCCATGTGCCTGGTGGTCGCCGGCTGCTGCTTCCTGGCGTTCGCCGGCCGCTTCGGGCTCGACCGTCTGGCGGCGCCGGACGACTGACGCGGTCTCAACCGTTGTCGTTCACACAGCGTACCGGCCGGTCGAGATAGGTGTAGTCCGTGCAGGACCGGCCGAAATACTTGTCCATCAGGTAGAACGGGCTGCGCCCGGTGACGACCGACGGGCCAAGGGTCAAGGCGGAGCCGGCGACAAGGTATTGGTTGCAGCCGGCGAGTGTCGCCAGCAGCAGAGTGGCGGCGGAGAGGCGGAACAGGCCATGCGCGGTCGAGTGGGGTCGGGTCATCGCGGGTCTCCGAACTTCTTTCGGGGTCGTCCGCCGTTCTGACGGACGCGGCATCGTAAACGACCGGCCCGGGTTTCGCCACGGTCGCGTGGCACCCGGCGGCGCTGACGGCTTTGCCCCGGCGCCGCGAGACCTTATGGTCGCCCGAAACTCGTCGGAGATCACGCTTCATGGACACGCTCGACCTGCTTCTCACCCGCCGCTCGATTTCCGCCAAGGACATGGGCGAGCCGGGACCGGACGACGCGACGCTGAGTCGGATCCTCGCCGCCGGCATTCGCGTCCCCGACCACGGCAAGCTCGGGCCCTGGCGGATCCAGGTGCTGCGCAAGCCCGGTCAGGCGGCCCTCGGCGAGGTGCTGGCCCGGATCTACGCCGGAGAGAATCCGGAGGCCGAAGACCGGCTGGTCGAGTTGGAGCGTCGGCGCCCGCTGCGGGCGCCGATCCTGCTGGCGATCACCGCCCGCATCGATCCCCTGCACCCGAAGATCCCGGTCATGGAGC
>CAYNFA010000695.1:0-2659 GCA_964396345.1 uncultured Thalassobaculum sp. | reverse complement strand
GGTGACGTGGCCGAGCATTGCCATCGGTGGCTTCGGCTTGACCACCTCGACGATCTGCGCGCCCTCCGGCAGCACCTCGGCCGGATCGTCGGTCAGCAGGCCGACCAGCTGCTTGCGGTCGGGCTTCACCAGGTCGGGGCGGGCGAGGCCGCGCTTGCCGATGAAGTCCGGCTTGGCCTTGGAGACGATCCAGTCCATGGCGAGGTCGCTCGGGGTCACTGAGCCGTCGGTGTCCTGGCCGACGATGATGAAGCCCTTCTCGGCGCGCAGCACGTGCATCGCCTCGGTGCCGTAGGGGGTGATCCCGAGATCGCCGCCGGCGTCGACCAGCGCCTGCCAGAGCGCCAGGCCGTAGCGGGTCGCCACGTTGATCTCGAAGCTGAGCTCGCCGGTGAACGAGATCCGGAACACCCGGGCCGGGATGCCGGCGACGGTACCCTCGCGCATCGCCATGAACGGTAAGGCGTCGATGGCGAGGTCGATGTCGGGGCAGAGCCGGCCCAGCAGCTCGCGCGACCGGGGGCCGCAGATCGAGGCGACCGCCCACTGCTCGGTGACCGAGGTCAGCCGCACGTCCAGCTCCGGCCACTCGGTCTGCAGGTACTCCTCCAGCCAGTTCAGCACCCGCGCCGCGCCGCCGGTCGTCGTCGTCATGTGGAAATGGTCGTCGGCGAGGCGGGTGGTCACGCCATCGTCCATGACCATGCCGTCCTCCTTCAGCATCAGGCCGTACCGGCAGCGACCGATTCCGAGCTTGCCCCAGGCGTTGGTGTAGACCCGGTTCAGGAACTCGGCGGCGTCGGCGCCGCGCACGTCGATCTTGCCGAGCGTCGAGGCGTCGAGGATGGCGACGGCGGTGCGGGCGGCGGTCACCTCGCGGTCGACCGCCCGGCGCAGGCTCTCGCCGTCCCTCGGGTAGTACCAGGCGCGCATCCACTCGCCGACATGCTCGAAGCGGGCGCCGGCGGCGCGGTGCCAGGGGTCCATGGCGGTGGCGCGGACCGGCGCGAACAGCCGGCCGACGTCACGGCCGCCATAGGCGCCGATGGTGGTCGGGGTGTAGGGCGGGCGGAAGGTGGTGGTGCCGACGGCCGGCACGTCGACGCCGAGCGACTGGCCGACGATGGCGAGTGCCGCGACGTTCGAGGTCTTGCCCTGGTCGGTGCCCATGCCGGTGGTTGTGTAGCGCTTGACGTGCTCGATCGAACGGTAGCCCTCGCGGGTCGCCAGCATCAAATCGGCGGCGGTGACGTCGTTCTGGAAGTCGACGAAGTGCTTGCCCTTGCGCCCGACCGGCAGGGTCGACGGCAGGATCCAGAGCGTGCGGGCCTCGCCCTGGCCCGGCTCCTCGACGGTCGGCGCCGCCGGCTGGCGCACAGTGCGGCCAAGCGCGCGGACCTGCTCGACGCCGGCCCGGATGCCGTCCTTGACGGCCTGGGCGACGCTGGCGGTGCCGGCGCAGCCGCCGACCGAGACCTCGGCCTCGTGGCTGGCGCCGGGCAGGAAGGCGGCGCGATCGGGATCCCAGCGCAGCTTGCCGCGTGACTGCGAGAACAGGTGCACCGTCGGGTTGAAGCCGCCGGCCATGGCGACCGCGTCGCACTCCACCGTCCGGGTCGACCCGGCGAGGCCGGAGCCGTCGGCGGTCATGGCGGCGATCTCGACGGCCTCGACCCGCCGCCCGCCGTGGGTGCCGGCGACGCTGGAACCGGCGAACACCTCGATGCCGCGGCTGCGGGCCTCGGCCACCAGATGGCCGGAGGGCTCGGACCGCAGGTCGACGATGCCGGCGACCCGGGCGTGACGGCCGGCCAGCGCCAACGCGGTGCGGTAGCCGTCGTCGCCGCCGGTGACCACCAGCGGCCGGCGGCCGGCCAGCACGCCGTAGCGCACCGCGTAGCCTCGCACCGCCGTCGACAGCATGACGCCCGGCCGGTCGTTGTCGCGGAACACCAGCGGCCGCTCGATCGCGCCGGTGGCCAGGATCACCCGGCCGGCGCGCACTTTCCACAGCCGCTGGCGCGGCACGGTCGGCAGGCCGACCCCGAGATGGTCGGTCACCCGCTCGGCGATCGTCAGGTAGTTGTGGTCGTAGTAGCCGTTGACGGTGGCGCGCCGCAGCACCGTCACCTCGGGCATCGATTCCAGCTCGGCCACCACCTCGGCGACCCAGTCGAGCGCCGGGGTGCCGCCGATCGCCACGTCGTCCTCGCCCAGCAGCGAGCCGCCGAACTCGGCCTGCTCGTCGGCCAGGATCACCCGCGCGCCGCTGCGCCCGGCCGCCAGCGCCGCCGCCAGCCCGGCCGGCCCGCCGCCGGCGACCAGCACGTCGCAATGCGCGTGCGTGCGCTCGTAACGGTCGGGGTCGGGCCCCTCGGGCGCGCGGCCGAGGCCGGCGGCGTGACGGATCACCTCCTCGTAGGCGCTCCACAGCGCGGCCGGCCACATGAAGGTCTTGTAGTAGAACCCGGCCGGGAACAGCCGGTGGAACGCCGAGTTCACGGCGCCGACGTCGAAGCGCAGGGACGGCCAGCGGTTCTGGCTGTGCGCGTCGAGGCCGTCGAACAGCTCGATCTGGGTGGCGCGCAGATTCGGCTCGGTGCGGTTGCCGCGGCCAAGCTGGATCAGCGCGTTGGGCTCCTCCGAGCCGAGGCCGAGG
>CAYNFA010000694.1:0-2661 GCA_964396345.1 uncultured Thalassobaculum sp. | reverse complement strand
CGACCCAAACTTCCTCGGCGCCTTCAAGGGCGCCCTGCCCGGCCATTACCGCTACAACCACCGCATGTACGGCCACTTCGTGCAGGCCGGCCTGCCGCCGGCCGAGCGCGGCATCTTCCTGGCCGGCGACGACGTCTCCTGGACCCCGGCCTGGGTCGAAGGGGCGGTGCAGACCGCGCTGAACGCCGTGTGGGGGGTGACGGCGCATTTCGGCGGCCGCAGCGCGCCCCGCAACCCGGGGCCGGGCGATGTGTACGGCGAGATCGGACCGCTGGCGCTCGCCGACTGACCGCCGGCAGCGGCAGCCCCGGCGCCACTGCGGACCGCGCACGAGAGGGGTCCCCTTTCCGGCTTTATTGTGGGCATGCTTTCGCCACGAGTGCCGAGGATGATCCGTCTGCCGGCGAGGCATATGGCCGGCGACCGTGTCTTGTTTCGCCGGAGGCCCCGCATGACCGCGCCCGCCCGTTCCCGATCGCTCGCCGCCGCCCTGCTGATGCTCGCCGCCGTGGCCGGCGGGTCGGCGGCGGCCTCGGCCTCGAACCCGGCCGACGGCATCCGGTTCGCCAAGGAGCGCTACCTGCTCGACGGCAGCACGCCGTCGGTCTGCCTCGACTTCTCGGCGCCGGTGGCGTTCCCGGCCGGCAGCTTCCCCGAGGACTACGTCGCGGTCACGCCGGCGACCGATATCGACGTGCGCGTCCAGGACGGCGCGCTCTGCCTCGGCAGCCTGCGCTGGGGCACCGCCTACGCCGTGACCGTGCGGCCGGGCGTGGCGGCCGCCGACGGCAGCCGCACCGACGCCCCGGTGACCCTGGCGCTGGCGGTGCCGGACGCGCCCGCCTCGGTCGGCTTCGCCGGCGGCGGCTACGTGCTGGCCCAGGCCGGCGAGACCGCCCTGCCGCTGACCACCGTCAACGTCGACCAGGTCCGCCTGCGGGTGCTGCGGATCGTCGACCGGAACCTGATCGACGAGGTCGCCGAAAGCGATCTGGCGCGCGCGCTGTACGGCTGGACCGCCGACCAGCTGGCGGCGGTCGACGGCGAGCAGGTCTGGGAGGGCACCGTCGACACCCCGGGGCCGCGCAACGAGCGGGTCCGCACCGGCATCCCGATCGACCAGCTGATCGACCGCGCGGCCCCCGGCGTGCACGTGGTCGTGGCGCAGCCGGCCGACCAGCGGCGGGAGCCCTGGACCACGATGGCCACGCAATGGCTGGTGGTCTCCAACCTCGGTCTCACCACCTTCACCGGCGAAGAGGGACTGACCCTGTTCGTCAACTCGCTCGACGCCGCCGCCCCGGTCGCCGGCGTCGAGGCGGTGCTGCTGGCCCGCAACAACAAGGTGCTGGCGCGGGCGGTGACCGACGCGGCCGGCCGCGTCGACTTCGCCGGCGGCCTGCTGCGTGGCCACGGCGGCAACGAGGCGACGGCGCTGCTGGCCTACGGGCCAGGCGGCGACTTCACGCTGCTGCGGTTGTCCGGGCCGGCCTTCGACCTTTCGGACCGCGGCGTCTCCGGCCGCACCCCGCCGGGGCCGCTCGACGGATTCCTGTGGGCCGACCGCGACATCTACCGGCCCGGCGAGACGCTGCGCATGGCGGCGCTGCTGCGGACCGCCGAGGCGCGCGCGGTCGAGGGCATGCCGGTCACCCTGGTGGTGGTCCGGCCGGACGGCCAGGACTTCCGCCGGATGGTGCTGCCGGCGCGCGACGGCGGCGCCTACGCAACCGACCTCGACCTGCCGAAATCGGCGCCGACCGGGCGCTGGTCGGCGCTGCTGTACGCCGATCCCAAGGGCCTGCCGGTCGCCGAGATGCCGTTCTCGGTCGAGGATTTCGTGCCCGAGCGCCTCGACCTGGAGCTCAGCGCCGCCGCGCCGTCGATCGCCGCGGGCGAAACCACCCCGGTGGCGGTGTCCGGCCGCTTCCTGTTCGGCGCGCCGGCCGCCGGAATGCGCGTGACCTCCGATCTCGCGGTGGTCGTCGACCCCGAGCCCTATCCCGACTGGGCCGGCTACCGCTTCGGCCTCGCCACCGAATCCTGGTCGGCGGTGCGCGGCGACCTCGCCGAGACCGCCACCGCCGCCGACGGCAAGGCGTCGGTCACCGCCATCCTGCCGGAGATCGGCGACACCACCCTGCCGCTGCTGGCGCGGGTCCGCTCGACCCTGCTGGAGCCGGGGGGCCGCGGCGTGACCCGGGCGCTCGACCTGAAGATCCGGCGCCAACCGCTCGCCATCGGCGTCCGCCCGGGCTTCGCCGACGACATCGTGCCCGAGGACACCACCGCGGCCTTTCAGGTCGTCGCCGTCGACCCCGACGGCCGCGCCGTCGATGGCCAGGCGCTCGGCTGGGAGCTGATCCGCGAGATCTGGCACTACGACTGGGTGCGGGTGAACGGCAACTGGGAGGTCGAGACCTCGGTGCAGAACCGCCGGATCGATTCCGGCACGCTGCGCAGCGAAGCTTCCGGTCCGGTGGCGCTGGCCCTGCCGGTGGAATGGGGCTGGTACCGCCTCGAAGTCTACGACGCCGCCACCGGTGCTGCGTCGTCGCTGCGGTTCCAGGCAGGCTGGCGCGCCGGGCCGGTGGCCGGCGCCGCCCCCGACAAGGTCAAGGTCACGCTCAGATTCCGCGGCCGCGAGATGGCCCATCAGGA
>CAYNFA010000693.1:0-2663 GCA_964396345.1 uncultured Thalassobaculum sp. | reverse complement strand
TCGAGGAGCAGCTTGCGCATCGTGTCCCCTACAGGTCGTGGCCGGAATACGAGCAGTTGAAGGATTTGTTGCAGAGCGGGAAGTCGGCGACGATGTTGCCTTCGATCACCGCCTCCAGCAGCGGCCACTGGAACCAGGACGGGTCGCGCAGCCGGCTGCGCTCGACCCGGCCGTCGGGGCCGATCCGGACCCAGGCCAGGATGTCGCCGCGGAAGCCCTCGACCAGGGCGGCGCCCTCGCCGCCGCCGGCCGGCAGGACGCTGCGGATCGGCCCGTCCCGCAAAGCCGCCAGGATCTGCTCGACCAGCGACAGGCTCTGCCCGACCTCCTGGATGCGGATCCACACCCGGCCGTTGACGTCGCCGTCCTCGCGCACCGGCACCTCGAAGGACAGCGCGTCGTAGGGCGAGTAGCCGGGGCTGCGGCGGGCGTCGAAGCCGCGTCCCGAAGCCCGGCCGACGAAGCCGCCGGCGGCGTACAGCCGGGCCAGTTCGGTGGACAGATGGCCGGTGGTCACGGTTCGGTCCTGCAGCGAGGCGGAGGTGTCGTACAGCTCGACCAGCGCCGGGAACGTCCGGCGGGCCTCCTCGACCAGGTCCGGCAGTGCCGCCAGCGCGGCGTTGGCGGGCTCGACGGCGACGCCCCCCGGCACCACCCGGTCGCGCATCAGCCGATGCCCGAAGCAGGCCTCGGCGGCGCGCAGCACGCGCTCGCGCAGCACCCCGCAATGCGCCAGCATGATCGCGAACGAGGCGTCGTTGCAGATCGCGCCGATGTCGCCGAAATGGTTGGCCAGCCGCTCCAGCTCCGCCATCAGCGCGCGCAGCAGCCGGGCGCGCGGCGGCGCCTCGACCTCGAGAGCGTGCTCGACGGCGCGGGCGAAGGCCAGGGCGTAGGCGACGGTGCTGTCGCCCGAGATCCGGCCGGCCAGCGCCGCCGCCCGCTCGATCCCGGCGCCCGCCATCAGGCCGTCGATGCCCTTGTGGACCCACCCCAGGCGCTCTTCCAGCCGAACCACCGTCTCGCCGCTGGCGGTGAAGCGGAAATGCCCGGGCTCGATGATGCCGGCGTGCACCGGGCCGACCGGGATCTGGTGCAGGCCCTCGCCCTCGGCCGGCAGGAAGTCGTAGGGCGGCAACGGAGGTGCCGCGCGGTCGGCGGCGCCGAGCGGGTGGCGCACGCCCCAGCGGTCGTGGTCGAGCCACGGGCGCGGGTCCGGCAGCCCGTCCGGCTCCAGCCCGTACAGGTCGCGCAGGGTGCGTTCCAGGCGGAGCGCCGGCGGATGGTGCCGCGCGACCGAGGGATAGCGCCCGCCGGGGCAGTCGAGGCTGACGGTCGCGATGCCGGCGCCGGCGGGCGTGGCGGCCGGCTCCTCCAGCAGTGTCATGTGCACCCGTCCCGGCTCGCCCCAGAGGTCCAGAAGGCTCCACCGCCCCTCGGCGAGTTGACCGGCGGCGAACCGCCAGGTGTCGGCGTCGACCTCGGCGCGCGGCCACGGCCGGTGCCCGTCGACCCGCCGGCCGGCCAGGACGAGATCGATCAGCGCCGGCATGTCCGCTCCTCCCGAATCATCCGAGCAGCGCCGCGATATGCCGGAACCACGCCACCACCGGCGCCGGCAGGTAGACCCCGGCGACCAGCACCAGCGTGAGGTGCGCGAGCATCGGCAGGTACGACGCCTTGACCGGTGCGACCGGCCCTCTGATCTCGCCGAACGCCAGGGCGCCGACCCGCAGCAGCAGGGCACCGAACGCCAGCAGCAGGCCCAGCACCAGCAGGATCGCCAGCAGCGGCTCGCGGGCGAAGGTCGAGCTGATCAGCAGGAACTCGCTCATGAACACGCCGGTCGGCGGCAGCCCGGCAATGGCGACGACGCCGACCACCAGGCTCCAGCCGAGCCAGGGATGGCTTTCGGTCAGCCCGCCGATGTCGGCCATGCGCTGGGTACCCTTGACCTGGGTGATGTGGCCGACCGCGAAGAAGATCGCCGACTTGGTAAGGCTGTGCATCACCATGTGCAGCAGGCCGGCGAAGTTCGCGAGCGGGCCGCCGATCCCGAAGGCGAACACGATGATGCCCATGTGCTCGATCGAGGAGTAGGCGAACATCCGCTTGATGTCGCGGCGGCGGTACAGCATGAGCGCGGCGAACAGCAGCGACGCCAGCCCCATCGCCATCATCAGCGGCCCGGTCGCCAGCGCGCCGGGGTTGGCGGCCATCAGCAGCTTGAAGCGGAGCAGGGCGTACAGCGCGACGTTCAGCAGCAGCCCGGACAGCACCGCCGAGATCGGCGTCGGACCCTCGGCGTGGGCGTCCGGCAGCCAGGCGTGCAGCGGCACCAGGCCGACCTTGGTGCCGTAGCCGAGCAGCAGGAACACGAAGGCGACGTTGATCAGCGCCGGGTCGAAGCCGGCGGCGTGCGCGATCAGCACCGTCCAGACCATGGCGTCGGGGCCTTCGCCGATCACCGGGATCGCCGCCATGTAGACCAGGATGGTGCCGAACAGCGCCAGCGCGATGCCGACGCTGCCGAGGATGAAATACTTCCACGCCGCCTCCAGCGCCGCGTGGCTCCGGTAGATGCCGACCATCAGCACGGTGCTCAGGGTGGCGATCTCGACCGCCACCCACATCAGGCCGATGTTGTTGGCGACCAGCGCCAG
>CAYNFA010000692.1:0-2663 GCA_964396345.1 uncultured Thalassobaculum sp. | reverse complement strand
CCTGTGCTTCTGCTGCACGACATCGTGCCCGAGCTACTGGTGGAACGGCGACCGGTACCTGGGACCGGCGGTGCTGCTGCAGGCCTACCGCTGGATCGCCGACAGCCGCGACGAGTACACCGGCGAGCGCCTGGACGCGCTGGAGGATCCGTTCCGCCTGTACCGTTGCCACACCATCATGAACTGCACCAAGACCTGCCCGAAGAACTTGAACCCGGCCAGGGCGATCGCCGAGATCAAGAAGCTGATGGTGATGCGCCAGTAGCGGGCGCGGCGCCGCGACTGCGCCGTGCCGGAGGTCTTTCCGAGGGTTGATGGTGTCACCGTGCCGCTCCGGCCGGGGGAGGCGTTGATCGACACGGTCTGGGGTCCCCTCATGGGCTTCCGGAACGACACTGGTGTATCGCGGGCCCTGGCCGTCTTCGGCGAGTACGCCTCCGACGAGGTCGGCATCTACAACCGCCTGCTCGGCGCTGGCGGAACCTTTCTCGACGTCGGCGCCAACATCGGGGTGGTCAGCGTGGCGATGGCCAGCTTGGACCCGCGTCGCCGGGTGATAGCCTTCGAGCCGCAACGGACATATTTCACCGCCGCCCTCCTGAATCTCAGGCGCTTTCCCAACGCCGAGATCCACCCGATTGCGATCGGCGCGGAAGAGACGGTCGTGGAGGTTCCCGAGATCGACCTCACCCGCGAGGGAAACTACGGCGGCTTGCGGCTGGAGGCGGCGGCGGCGGCGACGCGCCGGCATCCGGCGCTGGTGACCACGATCGACGCCTTTCTGCGCCGCCGGGAGGTGGTGCCGGGCCTCATCAAGATCGACGCCGAGGGCATGGAGCCGTCGGTGATCGAGGGGGCCGCCGCAACCCTTCGGAACGCCGCGCCGATCCTGTCGGTGGAGACCGACCAGCGCGAGCCGGGTGGCCGCGTCGTCGATCTGCTGGTCGCCGCAGGGTACCGGGTGTTCCTGGCGTTCTTCCGGGCCGTGTCGAAGTCGAGCCCGCGCTTCGACCGGACCGACCGGCAATGCCAGACGGTGCACCCGCACGTGATCGGGTTCGCGGCGGCTGTTCCGGAATGGTGGTTCGATCTCCTGCACGGCAACGAATTGCGTGGCGCCGCCGACTTCCACAGCCGATTCGACCGGCGGTTCCCGTCGTAGCGGAAAGCCCGATTCGCCCTCGGATTGCCTTCCTTTCGCCCGGTGGCTATGGTCGCCTCGCCGTCCGCCATCGCATCGGACGAAAGGACTCAGCATGACCGCCCCGCGCACCCTCCCGGCCACGGTGTCGGCCACCCTCGCTACCTCTCTGCCCGCCTTCCTGATCGCCGTCGCCGCGCTGGCGATGGCTGTGCCGGGAGCGCCGGCCTTCGCGCAAACCACGGTCGCGGCGGTCGAACAGGACGGCGCCGACGACCGGGCCGCCACCATCGAGCGCCAGGGCCCGGCCGACGACGAGGTCAACTTCGAGCTGTCGGTCGAGGACTGGGTCGAGACCCGCACGGCGACGGTGCGGCTGGCGGCCGACCTCGCGGTCGAGGCCGGCCGGTTCGACGCGGCGCGCCAGGAACTGGTGGCGACGTTGCGCGGCCTGGACGCCGGCGCCGAGTGGCGGGTCGTGGATTTCAGCAAGCTGCGCGACGACGCCGGCTTCGAGCGCTGGAGCGTGGTTGCCGAGGCGCGGGTGCCGGAGGCGGCGCTCGGCGGTCTTGCCAGCAAGCTCCAGGACGCCACCCGTCCGGGCCGTGCGCTCAAGATCGACGCCATCGACTACACCCCGACCCGGGCCGAGCGCGAGGCGGTGATCGCGCGCCTGCGGGGTGAGATCTACGGCCGTGTGGGCCGGGAGATCGCGGCGCTGAACGCGGCGTTCCCCGACCGCCGGTTCCGGGTTCGGGTGATCGACCTGTCGCCGGGGTTCCGGCCGGAACAGCGCGCCATGCCGATGGTGGCGACGATGCGCGGCGACGCGGCCCCGAAGGCCGGCGACGCGTCCGGCTGGCTCGCCGGGTCGGAGAAGGCAATCCTGGCCGCGCGGGTGGTCCTCGCGGCCGAGGTGCAGTAGCCGGTATCCGGCGGCTTCGGCCGCCGGCGCGGGCATGGACAGGAAGGGGTACGGCATGGCGGGCAAGGTTCTGATCGTGACCGGCGGGTCGCGCGGCATCGGCGCGGCGGTCTGCCGCCAGGCGGCGGTGGCCGGATGGGATGTCGCCGTCAACTACGCTGGCAACGCCGAGGCCGCCGAGAAGACCGCCTCGGCGGTCAAGGCGGCCGGGCGGCGGGCGATCGTCGTCCAGGGCGACATGGCCGAGGAGGCTGACATCCTGCGGCTGTTCGAGACCACCGAGCGCGACCTCGGGCCGATCGGCGGCGTGGTCTGCAACGCCGGGATCACCGGCAAGATCACACGGGTCGAGGACATGACCACCGAGGCGATGCGCCAGGTCATGGGCCTCAACGTGATCGGCCTGATGATCGCCAACCGCGAGGCGGTGCGGCGGCTGTCGACCAAGCGCGGCGGCGCCGGCGGCTCGATCGTGAACCTGTCGTCGATCGCCCCGCGCATCGGCTCGGCGAACGAATTCGTGCATTACGCCGCGTCCAAGGGCGCGGTCGACGCCTGGACGCTCGGCCTCTCCCGCGAGGTCGCGGGCGAGGGCGT
>CAYNFA010000691.1:0-2665 GCA_964396345.1 uncultured Thalassobaculum sp. | reverse complement strand
CAAGCGCCCGCCGACCGGCTGGGTCGACTGGGAGGGCCCGCTGCGGCCGCGCGCCTTCGACCTCAACCGGCTGAACCACCGGCCGAACTCGCCGTTCGAGGCGGCGACGGTGCTGCACAACGCCCACGTCAAGCTGCGGTTCTGGCGGGCGTCGGGCAAGATGGAGCGGCTGGCCCGCAACGGCGACGGCGACGAGTTGCTGTTCGTCCACGACGGCGCCGGTCAGCTGTTCTGCGATTTCGGCCGCCTGGACCTGCGCGACGGCGACTACGTCATGCTACCGCGCGGCACCATGTGGCGCACGGAATTCGACGGCGACGCCGACCTGCTGATGATCGAGGCGACCAACGACAGCTACCACCTGCCGGACAAGGGGCTGGTCGGCCACCACGCGATCTTCGACCCCGCCATGCTGGACAGCCCGGTCATGGACGACGCCTTCAGGGCGCAGCAGACCCCGGTCGGCAAGGAGGAGGTCTGGCGCGTCGACATCAAGCGCCGCGACGTCCTGTCGACGGTGACCTACCCCTACAACCCGCTCGACGCTGTCGGCTGGAAGGGCGACCTGACGCCGGTGAAGATCAACGTCGAGCATTTCCGGCCGCTGATGAGCCACCGCTACCACCTGCCGCCGTCGGCCCACACCACCTTCGTCGCCCGGCGGTTCGTGATCTGCACCTTCTGCCCGCGGCCGATGGAGATGGATCCGGTGGCGCTGAAGGTGCCATTCTTCCACAACAACGACGATTTCGACGAGGTGCTGTTCTACCACCGCGGCGATTTCTTCAGCCGCGACAACATCGAGCGCGGGATGATCACCTTCCATCCCTGTGGCTTCACCCACGGCCCGCACCCGAAGGCGCTCGCGGGCATGTTCAAGCCGCGCAAGACCGAGACCGACGAGTACGCGGTGATGCTCGACACCCGCGACGCGCTCGAGATCGGCCCGCTGCCCGAGGGCGTGGAGAACCACGCCTACGTGAATTCCTGGATGCCGAAGAAGGAAGCCGCCGAATGAGGCTGGGATCGCTGAAGATGGGCGGACGCGACGGCACCCTGGTCGTCGTGTCGTCCGACCTGACCCGCGCCGTCGCCGCCGAAGGCGTGGCGCGCAGCCTGCAGGCGGCGCTCGACGACTGGCCGGCCGCCGAGCCGAAGCTTCGCGACCTGGCCGAGCGGCTGGACACCGGGGCGGCCGACGCCTTCGCTCTCGATCGCGCCCTGCTGGCGTCGCCGCTGCCGCGGGCCTACCAATGGCTCGACGGCTCGGCCTACGTGAACCACGTCGAGCTGGTCCGCAAGGCGCGCGGCGTGGAGTTGCCGGCCAGCTTCTGGACCGACCCGCTGATGTACCAGGGCGGCTCCGACCGATTCCTCGCCCCCACCGAGGCGATCCTCGCCAAGGACGAGGCCTGGGGAATCGACTTCGAGGCCGAGATCGCGGTGGTCACCGACGACGTGCCGATGGGCGTCGCCGCGGGCGACGCCGGCCGGCACATCAAGCTGGTCATGCTGGTCAACGACGTGTCGCTTCGCGGCCTGATCCCGGCCGAGTTGGCCAAGGGCTTCGGCTTCGTGCACGGCAAGCCGCCGACCGCCTTCGGCCCGGCCGCGGTCACGCCCGACGCGCTCGGCGACGCCTGGGACGGCGGCAAGCTGAACCTGGCGGTGCTGTGCACGCTGAACGGCGAGCGGGTCGGCTGGACCGAGGCCGGGGTCGACATGACCTTCGATTTCCCGACCCTGATCGCCCACGCCGCCAAGACCCGCCCGCTTGGCGCCGGCACGGTGATCGGCTCCGGCACCGTGTCGAACTCCGACCAGAAGCACGGCTATTCCTGCATCGCCGAGATCCGGATGATCGAGACCATCGCCGGCGGCCAGCCCACGACCCCGTTCATGAGCTTCGGCGACCGCATCCGCATCGAGGTGCTGGACAAGGCCGGGGCAAGCGTCTTCGGGGCGATCGAGCAGGTGGTGGAGCGCGGCTGACGGCGGCGCGGGGCCGGGGTGATTTCGGCGGGTCCGCGCTCGGGAGGTTCCGGCTGCACCTGCTGGCGAGCGTGTCGACCCCCCGGCCCGCCGGGTGCTCCCGGACGGGCGGAGCGCCCACCTGATCCGACAGCCGCCGGAATGGTGGCTGCGGCAGATCTGATCACGCCTGGAGTTGGCGGGCGCTTCTGGGTCGTGGCGCGGCGTCGCTGACCCTCGCCGCGGTGCCGTTTCCCGTCGCGTGATTGTTCGGCGCGGGGTATTGAGAGCAACTCCCTCGGGGTGCCCTACCTTCAACAGCCCGGAACGCCGTCCCGATTCTCTGTCTCGGTCTCTGTGTCGCCCACGATGCCGGCATCGCCGTGGTCGAGGACGGCCATGTGCGCGGGCTGGTGCAGCGCGAGCGGCTGACGCGCCGCAAGCGCTGCGCCCTCATCACGCCCGACTTCATGGTCGAGACGCTTGCCCGGTTCGGGCTCGCCTGGGCCGATATCGACGTGGTGGCGATCTCGACGTCGCAGTCCTGGCCATACCTGTTCCTGGAGCCGGACCGGTTCAGGTTCGAGTACGACCTGGACGCGGCCGACCGTTTCCCGGTGGGCGCCAAGGTCCGGGACGCGATGGCGAAGGGCATGCGGCAGCCCGCCGCGGTCGCGCGCACCGCCATGCAGGC
>CAYNFA010000690.1:0-2666 GCA_964396345.1 uncultured Thalassobaculum sp. | reverse complement strand
ATCTCGACAAGCGGCCGGTAGTCCTGGAACACCTTGCCGAACAGGATGAGGTCAGCCGACTCGATCTGGCCGCTCTGCGTGATGTGGGCGGGCGTGGTGTTCGCCACCAGGCGAGCCGATCGCCCATGCCGCTGAAGGGCGTTGAGCGCGACCAGCAGGCGCAGCCGGGTACTGGCCAGACGGGCTGTCGGCCCGTCCGGTCCCGCCGCCACATGGTCGTCGGTGATCATCAGGATCCGTCGGGCGCCGGTCGGGGTTGCCGACGGTGGGGTCGTCGCGTCAGGATTGGTCATCGGGCCAGGGTCGTCCTACGGCTTGGGTCCATCCGTTACCCCACGGAAAATTGCCACCGATGTCCACCCACCTCCCGGCCGACGTCCTGGAAGCCTTGCTACGCATGCGTTTGGTGGCGGCGGGCGAGAGTCCGGCGGCGTTGGCCCTGGCGGGTGGCGTGGCGTCCGACATCTGGCGTGTTGATTCGGCCTCGGGGTCGTTCTGCGTGAAGCGCGCCCTCGCTCGCCTCAAGGTAGCGGCCGACTGGCGTGCGCCGGTCGAGCGCAACGCCTTCGAAGTATCGTGGTTCCGGGTGGCCGGGACGATCGTGCCGGAGGCTGTCCCGGCAATCCTTGGGCACGATCCGTCGGCGGGGTTGTTCGCTATGGAGTGGCTCGAACCCTCCGAGCACCGGCTCTGGAAGGCCGACCTCGCCGCCGGCGTGGTGGACCCGGCGGTCGCCTGGGCGGTCGGCGACCGACTCGGCAGGATCCATGCCGGGACCGCGGCGCGCCCAGAGTTGGCCGTCGATTTCGCCACCGATGCCATCTTTCACGCCATCCGCCTCGAGCCGTATCTTGAGGCTGCGGGACGCGCCCACCCGGACAGGGCGCGGGTGCTGTCGGAACTGGTGGCCCGGACCGCGTCCACCCGCCTTTGCCTGGTGCACGGTGACGTCAGCCCGAAGAACATCCAGATCGGCCCGACCGGCCCGATCCTGCTCGACGCGGAGTGCGCCTGGTGGGGCGACCCGGCGTTCGACGTGGCGTTCTGCCTCAACCACTTGCTGTTGAAGACCCTGTGGGTGCCGCGCGCCGCCGCCGAGCTTCTGGCGGCGTTCGATGCGATGTGGGACGGCTATCGGGCGCGCGTCGACTGGGAGGCGATTGCCGGGCTCGAAGGCCGGATCGCGACGCTGCTTCCCGGGCTGTTCCTGGCCCGGGTGGACGGCAAGTCACCGGTCGAGTACCTCACCGACGAGGTCGACCGGGACAAGGTCCGGCAGCGGGCACGGGATTGGCTGGCGCGGCCGTCGCACTGTCTGGCCGCTTTGCGCGGCGACTGGGCCAGGGAGATCGAACCCAGGGAGACTGAACAATGAACGATCGGATCGAGCGGGTGATCGGGCGCCGGGTGTGGGATAGCCGCGGTCGGCCAACGGTTGAGGTCGAGATCCGCTGCGCCGGCGGCGCGGTCGGGCGGGCGATCGCCCCGGCCGGGGCGTCTACCGGATCGGCGGAGGCCCTGGACCGGCGTGACGGAGGCGCCGCATTCGGAGGGCGTGACGTGCGCGGGGCGGTGGCCGCCGTCGCCGGTCCGATCGCCGAGGCGCTGCGCGGGCGTTCGGTCCTGGATCAGGTGGCGCTGGACAATGATCTGATCGCCCTCGACGGCACCCCGGACAAGTCGCGGCTGGGAGCCAACGCCCTGGTCGCCACCTCGATGGCGCTGGCGCACGCCGCCGCCGCGGTTTGCGGCGTGCCGCTCTGGCGTCACCTCGCCGGCGACAGCCCGGGCCCCTTGCCGTTGCCCGAGATCCAGATCCTCGGCGGCGGCGCCCACGCAGCCCGCCGCGTGGACGTGCAGGACTTCATGGTCATCGCCGTCGGCGCCCCCGACTACCCGACGGCGCTTGACTGGACCGCCGAGGTCTACCGTGCCGCCGGCGACCTGCTGGCCGCCGCCGGACGGCTGCAGGGCGTGGCGGACGAGGGCGGTTGGTGGCCGGCCTTCGACGGCAACGAGGACGCCCTCGACCTGCTGGTTCGGGCCATCGAGCGGGCCGGACGGGCGCCGGGGGACGATGTGGCCATCGCCCTCGACATCGCCGCCAGCGACTTCGGCCGGGGGGGGCGCTATCGTCTGGCGCGCGAGGGCCGCGAGGTCGACGCCGACGGTCTGTCCGAGATGCTGCTTGGATGGCTCGACCGCTATCCGATCGTGTCGATCGAAGACCCGCTCGCCGAGGATGACCTTGCGGCGTTCTCGGCGTTCACCAGGGCGGCACCGGTCGGCATTCAGATCGTCGGCGACGACCTGGTGACCACCAACGCATCGCGAATCCGGGAGGCCGCGGCCGCCGGAGCCGGCAACACCGCGCTGATCAAGCCGAACCAGATCGGCACCCTGACCGAGACCGCCGCGGCGCTGGCAGCGGCGCGGGAGGTCGGCTGGGGCGCCATCGTGTCGGCCCGTTCGGGCGAAACGGAAGACGTCACGATCGTCCACCTCGCCGTTGGCTGGAGGATCCCGCAGCTCAAGGTCGGGTCGTTCGCCCGCTCCGAGCGGATGGCGAAGTGGAACGAGGGCCTGCGGCTGGCCGAGGTCGTGCCTGGTGGCGCGGCCCTGCCGGACCGTGCGCGCTTTCCTTGGAACCGTTGACGACAGGGGCA
>CAYNFA010000689.1:0-2670 GCA_964396345.1 uncultured Thalassobaculum sp. | reverse complement strand
CGGGGGTGACGACGAAAGGGAGATGGACCGCACCCCCCAACCTGAGGCCACGGCAAGGCGTCGGCACCCGATTGCCCTGCCATTTTGGCCCTGGGCCGCGGCGCCTCGCGTGCTATATCCCGGAGCGTCATGTCCGACCTGTTCTCGTCCCGTTCCGGCCCCCAGGACCCGGCGACGCTGCCGGCGTTTCCGGCCGTGCGCGCGCCGCGCCCGGACAGCTATCTCTCCGGCCTGAACCCGGCGCAGCGTGCCGCCGTCGAGGCGCTCGACGGCCCGGTGTTGGTGCTGGCCGGCGCCGGCACCGGCAAGACCCGGGTGTTGACCACCCGATTGGCGCATTTGCTGGCACTCGGCAAGGCGCGACCCTGGAACGTGCTCGCCGTCACCTTCACCAACAAGGCGGCGCGGGAGATGAAGGAGCGCGTGGCCCGCATCGTCGGCCCGGCCGCCGAGCAGCTCTGGCTCGGTACCTTCCACGCCCTTGCCGCCCGCATCCTGCGCCGGCACGCCGAGGTGGTGGGGCTCAGGTCGAATTTTACCATCCTCGACGCCGACGACCAGATCCGCCTGCTCAAGCAGGTGCTGCAGGCCGAGAACATCGACGACAAGCGCTGGCCGGCGCGGGTGGTCATGGGCGTGATCCAGCGCTGGAAGGATCGCGGCCTGGGGCCGGAGAAGATCGGCGCCGCCGAGGCCGGCGACCTCGCCGGCGGCCGGCTTCAGGAGATCTACCGGCAGTACCAGGAGCGGCTGGTTACCCAGAACGCCGCCGATTTCGGCGACCTGCTGATGCACAACCTGACCCTGTTCCAGACCCGCCCGGAGATTCTCAAGGACTATCAGGAACGGTTCCGCTACCTGCTGGTCGACGAGTACCAGGATACCAACGTCTCCCAATACCTCTGGCTGCGGCTGCTGGCGCAGGCGCACAAGAACATCTGCTGCGTCGGCGACGACGACCAGTCGATCTATGGCTGGCGGGGCGCCGAGGTCGGCAACATCCTGAAGTTCGAGACCGACTTTCCCGGCGCGGTGGTGGTCCGGCTCGAACAGAACTACCGCTCCACCTCGCGCATCCTCGCCGCCGCCTCGCGGGTGATCGCCAACAACGAAGGCCGCCTCGGCAAGACGCTCTGGACCGAGGGCGACCACGGCGACAAGGTCGTGGTGCGCGGCGTCTGGGATGGCGAGGAGGAGGCGCGGGTCGTCTGCGACCGGATCGAGGACCACCAGCGTCGCGGCGTGCCGCTTTCGGAGATGGCGGTGCTGGTGCGCGCCGGCTTTCAGACCCGCGAGTTCGAGGAGCGGCTGATCACCCTCGGCGTGCCGTACCGGGTGGTCGGCGGGGCGCGGTTCTACGAGCGCAAGGAGGTCCGCGACGCGGTCGCGTATTTGCGGGTCATCCACCAGAGCGACGACGACCTGGCGTTCGAGCGGATCGCCAACGTGCCGCGCCGCGGCATCGGCGACACCACGCTGCGCTCCGTCCACGGCTACGCCCGCGCCCAAGGCCTGTCGCTGACCCGGGCGGTCGACCAACTGGTCCAGACCGACGAGTTGCCGTCAGCGGCGCGCCGCAATTTGCGGGCGCTGATGGAGGCGTTCGGACGCTGGCGCGAGGCAGCCCGTGTCGAGGCGCTGCCGGACCTGGCCCGCATGGTGCTGGACGAGTCGGGCTACACCGAGGCCCTGCAGAAGGACCGCTCGCCCGAGGCGGCCGGTCGGCTGGAGAACCTCAAGGAACTGGTCACCGCGCTCGAGGAGTACGAAACGCTCGCCGGCTTCCTGGAGCATATCAGCCTGGTGATGGAGAACGCCGACGACCCGAACGAGGCCAAGGTCAGCCTGATGACGCTGCACGGCGCCAAGGGGCTGGAGTTCGACGTGGTGTTCCTACCGGGCTGGGAAGAGGGCCTGTTCCCGAACCAGCGCGCCCTGGACGAGAGCGGCGCCGCCGGCCTCGAGGAGGAGCGGCGGCTGGCCTATGTCGGCCTGACTCGGGCCCGCAAGGTTGTGGAGATCGTGTTCGCCGCCAACCGCCGGGTACACGGCCTCTGGCAGAGCGCGATCCCCTCGCGCTTCGTCGCCGAATTGCCGGGCGAGCACGTCGAGACGATCTCGGAGGCGGGGCTTTACGGATCGACGGGTGGGTACGGCGGGTACGGGAGTGGCGGCTACGGCTCGGGATACGGCGGTGGCCGTCGCGACGGGCTGGCGGCTGCCGATCGCGACGAAGGTTCGGCGGGCTTTGGCGCCGCGCGCTCCAGCCGCTGGGATGCCGCCGGCGGCGTCGCCGGCCGTGGGCCTGGCTATCTGCGGCGCGGCGGCGGCACGATCCGCAGTCGGCCGCCGACCATCGACGCCGAGGGATACACCGTCGATCGCTCGAAGCCGGCGCGCTTCGCCGTTGGCGACCGGGTGTTCCACCAGAAATTCGGCATGGGGACGGTTCAGGGCGTCGACGGCGACAAGCTGGAGATCACCTTCGACCATGCCGGCGTCAAGAAGGTGGTCGAGACCTTCGTGTCGTCGGCCTGAACCGGTGCCAGCAGGGAGCCAAAAGATGGGGATGCCGCTCTGGCGGATCGCGATGACGGTGCCCGGGCGTGCGGCCGATGCGTTGTCGGCGGCTCTGGAGCCGTATGTGAGCGCCCTGACCGCCATGGAGGA
>CAYNFA010000688.1:0-2671 GCA_964396345.1 uncultured Thalassobaculum sp. | reverse complement strand
TCGGAAGACGAACAAGCTGACGCTGCTGCAGACGCCCTACCACGCCGCCAGCGCCATCGAGGCGGTGCTGGACGAAGTCCGCACCGGCAAGATGCCGGTCGACGACTACAACGACCCGAAGCCGCTGTCGGACAAGCTGCGGACGGAGCTGCTGGAGAACGGCGGCAACTTCAAGCGCCTGCTCGAAACCGCCGACGCCTGGGAGCGCGCCAACAACCGCCCGAAGGCCCGCCCGGCGCCGATCAACTGAGGCTTCGCGTTGAACGGTTCGGGGCGGCCCGGCGGGGCCGCCCCGTTTCGTTTCACACCACCACGTGGGTCTTGGCCAGTAAGGTCGAGATCTCGGCGACGAACTCGCCGGCGTGCGACATCAGGGTCCGGCCGGCGTCCGAGCCGAACGCCTCATCCAGGCCGTCGGCGTCGCGGACCCAGAGTTCGACGATCCCGTTGATCGGCATGGGATCACCCCATCCTGACGATCACGGCGCTTCTCCCTGAAAGTCGCGGTCGCCACCCCGAACTGTGCGACGCTTCCAGCCAGCTAGTCCGCGGTGATGGTCGCCGATGGCGCGCCGGCTTGCCAGAACGGCACGGCTCGGGCTATCGACGGGACTGTCCCGCCCTCGTTGCGATCGGATATCCCGTGCCGACCTACACCCCCGCCGCGCTGACCGACCTGATCACCCGGGTGTTCGAGAACAGCCGGGTGGCGCCGGTGACCGCGCGGGTGGTCGCCGAGGCGCTGGTCAGGGCCGAGGCTGACGGCATCTCCAGCCACGGCGTCGCGCGCGTGCCGCCCTACGCCGAGCAGGCGATGAACGGCAAGGTCGACGGCTTCGCCGAGCCGGCTCTGAGCCGCACCGCGGCGGCCGTCCTGGATGTCGACTCCCGCATCGGCTTCGCCTTTCCGGCGATCCGGCTCGGGCTCGATGCCGCCACCGCGATCGTCGGCGAAACCGGCATCGTCGCCGTCTCGATCCGGCGCAGCCATCATTTCGGCGTCGCCGGACATCATGTCGAGGATGCCGCCAGGCGCGGGCTGATGGCGATCGCGTTCTCCAACACCCCGGCGGCGATCGCGCCCTGGGGCGGTGCCCGGGCGCTGTTCGGCACCAACCCGATCGCCTTCGCCTGCCCGCGAGCCGACCGCCCCAGTGGCGAAAGGCGGGCGCCGCTGGTAATCGACCTGTCGGTGTCGACGGTCGCCCGCGGCAAGGTCGTGCTGGCCGCCAAGGCGGGAGAGCCGATCCCCGACGACTGGGCGCTGGACGCCGACGGCAACCCCACCACCGACGCCGCCGTCGCGCTGGAAGGCTCGATGGCGCCGCTCGGCGGGCGCTCGGCGGGCGCCAAGGGGTCGGCGCTCGGGCTGATGATCGAGTTGCTGTGCGGCGCCCTGACGGGCTCGAATTTCGGCTATCAGGGGTCGTCGTTCTTCGAGCCCACGGGGGTGCCGCCGTCCATCGGTCACCTGATCCTGGTCATGGACCCGAAGGCTTTCGGTGGTGGAGCCGGCACCGTCGCCCGGGCCGAGGAGATGTTCGCCGAGATCCTGAAGCAGCCGGGCACCCGGCTGCCCGGCGACGGCCGGCTGGCGCGGCGGGCGCAGGCGCCCGGAGGCATCGCGATCCCCGACGTCCTGGCGCGCGACCTGGAGACCCGCGCGGCCGGTCAGTAGGTCCGGTCGAGCCGCAACCAGGTTCGGCGGTCGCGCGACTTCAACACCACGTCCCGCACCTGACCCTTGGAGAGGACCTTGAGCGGCACGTCGACGCCGGCTGACCCGAGCGCCCGGACGCCCCGCCAGAGCGCCTCGAGTTGTCGGACCGGAGCCTCACCGAGCCCCAGGATCACGTCCCCCGGGGCGATGCCGGCACCGTCCGCCGGGCCGCCCGGCGACACCCGGGCCACCACCAGCGCTCCGTTCGATGGCTCGGGGTACAGTCCGATCCAGGGGCTGGCCGGCGCGCTCGGCTTCCCGAACGCCAGCAAATCGGCGAGGATCGGCGGCAGCAGGTCGATCGGCACGAACATGTTGCCGGGCGGGCCGACACCGTCGCCCGCGGTGTCGCCGACGATCAGCGACCCGATCCCCACCAGCCGGCCCTCGGCGTCGAACAGGCCGGCGCCTCCGAAATTGGGGATCGGCGGGGTGGTGTAGACGGCGCTTTCCAGCAGGTATTCCCAGCCGCCCGCGAAGCTGCGGCGTCCGACCACAAGGGTCGGGCCAACCACACCCGGTGCCGCGGCCACCGTGGACGCTCCCGCCGACAAGGCCTCGGCCGAGCCGAGGCGGGCCGGAATCGCCTTGAGCGGGGTCAGCGCGCGCAGCAGGCCGAACCCGGACTCATGATCGTAGGCGACGATCTCGGCCGGCACCCGCCGGCCGTCGGCCTCGACGACGCTGACCTCATCCGCCTCCATGATCAGGTAGCCGATGGTGACCACGAGGCCGCCCTGGTCGATGACCACGCCGCCGCCGCGACGTTCGGTGCCGAGAGAGCCGGCGGATCGGGAGTCGGCGATGGTGGTTTGGACGCTTCTCATGTCAGTTGAGACTGCCAAGAGCCGCGCTCAACACCGCCCAGACAATCTGAGAGATAATGCTGAGTCCGAGCATCTTCAGACCCTTTTTCTTGCCCTGGCAGATCCACACAATGGCCAGAATGCA
>CAYNFA010000687.1:0-2679 GCA_964396345.1 uncultured Thalassobaculum sp. | reverse complement strand
GTTCCGTGACCTCGGCGTGGCGGTCATCGACGAACAGCACCGCTTCGGCGTGCACCAGCGCATGAGCCTTGGCGGCAAGGGCCAGGTGGTGGACACCCTGGTCATGACCGCCACCCCGATCCCGCGCACGCTCCTGATGACCGCCTATGGCGACCTCGACGTCTCCCGGCTTACCGAGAAACCTCCCGGCCGCCGCCCGATCGACACCAGGATCATTCCGCTGGACCGGCTCGGCGACGTGGTGGAGGCGGTGGCGCGCAAGCTGGACCAGGGCGCCAAGGTCTACTGGGTGTGCCCGCTGGTCGAGGAATCGGAAAAGCTCGACGTGGCCGCCGCCGAGGAACGCGCCTCGACATTGAAGCGTCGGTTCGGCGACCGCGTCGGCGTCGTCCACGGGCGTCTGAAGGGCCCGGAGAAGGACGCCGTCATGGCGGCGTTCAAGAACGCCAACGTCGACCTGCTGGTGGCGACCACGGTCATCGAAGTCGGCGTCGACGTTCCGGACGCCACCGTGATGGTGATCGAGCACGCGGAGCGCTTCGGGCTCGCCCAGCTTCACCAGCTTCGGGGCCGGATCGGACGCGGCGACAAGGATTCGACCTGCCTCCTGCTGTATGGGGTGCCGCTTTCGGAGACCGGCAGGGCGCGCCTTGCGGTCATGCGAGACACCGAGGATGGTTTCCGGATCGCTGAGGAAGATCTGAGGTTGCGGGGCGCCGGCGAGGTCCTCGGGACCCGCCAAAGTGGCTTGCCGACGTTCCGAATGGCCGATCCGTCCGCCCATTCCAACTTGTTCGAGGTCGCTCGCGATGATGCCCGGCTCCTGCTGAGCCAGGATCCCGAGTTGGAGGAGCCGCGCGGCCAAGCGGCGCGCATTCTGCTGTATCTGTTCGAGCGCGAGTCCGCGGTGCGCTACCTGCGCGGGGCCTGATCGGGGGCTGCGGGCGCCGGCGCCTAAGATACGCTCAACGCCCGAGACGCCGGCAGCGTCACGCTCACGGTGGTCCCCACTCCCGGCTGGCTCTCTATCTCCAGAAAGCCTCCATGCAGCTCCGCCAGCCGCTTCGACAGCGGCAGGCCGAGTCCGGCACCCCCGGCTTCCCGAGTGCGATCCCGCGAGACCTGGACAAACGGCTCCAGCGCCCTTGGAATGTCCTCCGGTTCGAGCCCGATCCCTGTATCCCGGACTCGTATCTCGGTTTCACCACCGTCCAGTCGCCGCACCCGCACCTCGACGCCGCCGCCCGACGGCGTGAAGCGGATGGCGTTGGCCGCGAGATTGATGACGATCTGGCGCAACTTGGTCGCGTCGCCGCGGACCCAGAGCCCCGAGTCTTGAACCTCCATCGACAGCGCGACGCCGCCGGCCCTGGCCGACCCAACCAGCATCCCTGAGCAGACCCGAACCACGTCTGTCAGGTTCACCGACCCTTCATCCAGTTCGAGCACCCCGGCGTCATGGCGCGACAGGTCGAGGATTCCTTGGATCAGCAGGTAGAGGTGCTGGCCGCTATCGGCAATTGCCGAGGCGTACTCGCGGTACCGCGGGCTGCCGAGCGGCCCCCACAGTTCCGTCTCCAGGGTCTGGGCAAACCCGATGATCGCGTTCAGCGGTGTCCGCAGTTCATGGCCCAGGTTGGCAAAGCTTTCCCGCTTGAGCCGCTCGGCGGCCTCGAGTTCCTCATGCGCAGCGGCCAGATCGGTAACCAGCGCCTGGTTCTCCAAACGCAGTCGGATTCCGCTGTCGATCGCCCGGCTGGCGTCGCGCCCCCACAGCAAGACGACGAGCAGATACACCGCGCCCATGGCTGCGACCGAGAGGTGCTCGCGGTCGCCGACCGCCATGAATCCGACGACCGGCCCCAGGGCGGCGGGCACGATGTAGAGTCGGAACGCAATCGTGCTGGCGGTCAGCGAGAAGATGGCGCCCGCCAGCATTCCCCCGACCGATATCGCCAGAACGCCTTCAAGATGTATGGGCAGATCCAGCCCTGCAACGGCCAGACCGCTGCTCGCCCAGACCAGACCCGCGGCGGTCACGCTAACGACCATTCGCCCTTCCCAGCGCGGGGCGTCGCGATCCTGGAAGGCTGCTGCGAGGCCGGCGCGCCATACCCCCACCCGCACCCCCGTCGCAAGGATCATGGCCAGCAGCCAGCCGCCGAGCGCCACCGACGGAACGTGCCCCCAGGCCACCACCGACAGGAGCGCGCCGACCGCCAGATTGGCGATCGCTGGAATCGGGGACCGGTACAGCATTCGGACCCGTTCGGCACGGATCTGGGACTCGCGCACGGTCGTGCGGAGTGCGGTCACCGAGGAAAATCCCGCAGCCCGAGGCCGTGCGGCGAACTGACGAGATCGATTTTCAAGCGACGACGCCCTCCTCGGCACGATCGCGCGTGTCGAAACGACTGTATAGAGGTCGTCGGTTAACGGACCGTTGCCGCGTCCCGCTCGCCGCCCCGGCCGGCGGCCGGGATCGTCGGCTGCGCCTGCGCCTCGGTCGGACGACGGTCAGGCGGTGTCAGTATTCCCCCGGAGACGACCATCTTGATCCCTTCCTCGACGGTCATGTCGAGGACATGCACGTCCGAGCTCGGCACGAACAGCAGGAAGCCGGAGGTCGGGTTCGGTGTGGTCGGCAGAAAGATTGACATCAACTGATCCTCGCGTGGG
>CAYNFA010000686.1:0-2680 GCA_964396345.1 uncultured Thalassobaculum sp. | reverse complement strand
TTAATGTTCATAGTGGCGAACCGAGAATCACCCTTCCGCCGGTGGTCAGCAATCGGACCGCAGGCGCGAGATGGGTCGACTGATTTACCTGAAAGCCTCTTGATATTCATAGGTTCGCGTCAAATGGTGCAGTGCACAAAAAAGGCCTTGACGCTGGCTTCGCCGACCCTATCTTGAAGGTCGTGCCGCGACGCTCAATCGCCGCCATCAGTTTTCACGGTTCGATGGAGTGAGCCATGACCAGCAAGAAGTCCACGACTGCCGCCGCGGCGACGCCCGTCGATGCCGCCGTCTCCGCGAGCAAGGAGACCCTCGAGCAGATGACCAAGATCGGCCAGCAGGCCGCTCAGAAGAACATGGAGCAAGCAATCAGCATGACCAAAGAGAACGTCGAGAAGGCCTCGCAGACCGTCTTCCAGGGCTATGACCAGTTCAACTCGCTGGCGCAGGGTAACTACGAGGCGGTGTCCAAGTCCTTTGGCATCCTGTCCAAGGGCTTCGAGGACGTCTCGAAGGCATGGGCGGCGTTCACCCAGGGCACCGTCGACTCGTCCATGACGTTCGGTACCCAGGTCCTGGGTGCCAAGTCGCTCAACGAGGTGGTGGACCTGCAGAACACCTTCACCAAGAGCGCGTTCGACGCGTTTGTCGCCGAGAGCGCCAAGATCTCCGAGCTGTCGGTCAAGACCGCAAGCGAGGCGATCCAGCCGCTGAAGGCGCGGGTCGACGAGACCGTCGAGACCCTCAGCCGCCCGCTCGCCGCCTGACCGGCGGGCGCCGCAATCCCTTCGCCGCCGGAAGGCGGCGCGAACAGGCCCGGCCGATTTTTCGGCCGGGCCTTTTTCGTTGCGTCCGCGAACGCCATATAGTTGGTTCGGCGGCGTGTCGCGGCACTGCCGTCCGGGTCTGCGAACGGGTCGATCCGGTGTCCCCCTTTTCCCCGCCGGAACAAATCTCATATGCTGGGCTTCAGCCGAGGCGGAGGATGGCTATTCCACCAGAGACCAACCCATTCCGGACGATGGCGATGAGCGACGAGGATCGGGGCACGGGCGGGCGCCCCACCACGGGCGTGGTGGTCAAGACGCGGCCGAAGACCAAGAAGCCCTCAATGTACAAGGTCATCATGCTCAACGACGACTACACCCCGATGGAGTTCGTCGTTCACGTCATCGAAAGATTTTTCGGGAAGAGTCGGGAGGAGGCGACCCGGATCATGCTGCATGTGCACCAGCGGGGCGTCGGCGTGTGCGGGGTTTTCACCTATGAGGTGGCCGAAACCAAGGTGACCCAGGTCATGGACTTCGCGCGCCAGCACCAGCATCCCCTACAGTGCACCCTGGAGAAAGACTGACATCATGCTCTCCAAGAATCTGGAACAGAGTCTGCACCGTGCCCTCGGCATCGCGAATGAGAAGCACCACGAGTACGCGACACTGGAGCATCTGCTGTTCGCGCTGACCGACGACCAGGATGCCCTGGCCGTCCTGAAGGCGTGCGGCGTCGACGTCGACAAGCTGCGCCACGACCTGATGACCTACATCGACACCGAATTGAACGGTCTGGTTGGCGCCTCGATGGAGGACGCGAAGCCGACGGCCGGGTTCCAGCGGGTGGTGCAGCGCGCGGTGATTCACGTTCAATCCTCGGGCCGCGAGGAGGTCACCGGCGCCAACGTGATGGTCGCCCTGCTGTCGGAGCGTGAAAGTCACGCGGTCTATTTCCTGCAGGAGCAGGAGATGACCCGGTTCGACGCGGTCAGCTACATCAGCCACGGCATCGCCAAAGTGCACGGCCAGGCCAGCGCGGAGCCCCGCAAGGTCGACGGGGCCGAGGAGCAATCCAAGGCGGAGCAGGTCAACAAGCAGGGTCACGAGGCCCTCGACGCCTACTGTGTCGACCTGAACAAGAAGGCCGCCTCCGGCAAGATCGACCCGCTGATCGGGCGCGAGGCCGAGGTCGAGCGGACCATCCAGATCCTCTGCCGCCGCACCAAGAACAACCCGCTGTTCGTCGGCGACCCCGGCGTCGGCAAGACCGCGATCGCCGAAGGCCTCGCCAAGCGCATCGTCGACGGCGACGTGCCGGAGGTGCTCATCGACAGCCGGATCTATTCGCTGGACATGGGCGCGCTGCTCGCCGGCACCCGCTACCGCGGCGATTTCGAGGAGCGCCTCAAGGCGGTGGTCAACGAGCTGGAGCAGAACCCGCAGGCGATCCTGTTCATCGACGAGATCCACACGGTGATCGGCGCCGGGGCGACCTCCGGCGGCGCCATGGACGCTTCCAACCTGCTGAAGCCGGCCCTCCAGTCGGGTGGCCTGCGCTGCATGGGGTCGACGACCTATAAGGAGTACCGCGGTTATTTCGAGAAGGACCGGGCCCTGGTCCGGCGCTTCCAGAAGATCGACGTCAACGAGCCGTCGATCGAGGATTCGATCAAGATCCTCAAGGGGCTGAAGCCGTACTACGAAAAGCACCACAACGTCCGCTACACCGCGGAAGCCCTGAAGACGGCCGTGGAACTGTCGGCGAAGTACATCGGCGACCGCAAGCTTCCGGACAAGGCCATCGACATTATCGACGAGGTCGGTGCCGCCCAGATGCTGGTTCCAGCCGCCAAGCGCCGCAAGGTCATCGGCGTCAAGGACGTCGAGGAGATCGTGGCGAAGATCGCCCG
>CAYNFA010000685.1:0-2693 GCA_964396345.1 uncultured Thalassobaculum sp. | reverse complement strand
AGGACCTGACCGCTCGGGATCTTGCCGCCGGCGTTGTCGGTGAGCCGCATCAATCCCATCGCCGTGACCGACTTGCCGGACCCGGACTCGCCGACGACCGCAAGGGTCTCGCCCTTGTCGATGTGCCAGGACACGCCATCCACGGCCTTGACCGTCCGGTCCTCGAGCGGAAAATGGATCCGGAGGTCTTCGACCTCGATCAGGCGCTTTTCATCCATGGCGTCTCACTCTCCCTCGACGATTCCATTTCGCGCCGCTTCCGGCCGAGGCATTTTGCGGATGCCGGGCTAGGATCACAACCGTTACCGTCAACGGATTGCATACAATTTCAACAAAACGCGGGGCCGCCGGATGACCCGACCCGAGATTCGCGCCGCCACGCTCGGCGGACTCCGCGCCGCCGCCGGGGTGCCGTTGCTGCTGGTCGGCGGCGGCATGTCCGGGTTCGGGGCACTGGCGCACGACATCGGGTTCACCGGCTGGGAGGCGGTGCTGGCCACGGTCGCGGTCTGGGCGCTGCCGGCGCAGGTGGTGGCGGCAGAGATGCACGCCGCCGGCGCCGACCTGACGGCGATCGCCATCGCGGCGGCCCTGACCAGCATGCGGTTCTTCCCGATGGCGGTGGCCCTGCTGCCGACGCTCGGCGGCGATGTCGGGCCGCTCGGCCGGATCGCCCAGGCCCACCTGATGTCGGCGACCAGCTGGGCGTTCATGACGCGCGCCTCGGTGCCGCAGGAGCCCGGGCCAAGACGCGCCTACCACTCCGCCTTCACGATCACCTGTCTGTCGGTGGCGGCGGTCGCCACCCTCGCCGGCTATCTGGGGGCCGCCGCCCTGCCGGCGCCGCTGGCGCTTGGCCTGCTGTTCCTGAACGCCGCGTTCTTCATGGTGCTGCTGGCCGACTCCCGGAACCGCCAGGCGCTGCTGGCGGTGGTGCTCGGGGCGCTGCTGTGCTGGCCGATCCACGCCGTGCTGCCCGAGGCGTCGCTGGTGCTGGCCGGGGTTGCCGGCGGGACGCTCGCCTTCGTGTTCGGCGACCGGCTGCGGGGCGCCGCGTGACCGGCGCGCCAGACGCCCTCACCGTGGTCCTGGTGACCGCCGCTGCCACCTTCGTGTGGCGCGCGCTGGGTGCCCTGCTGGTCGGCCGCGTCGACCCCGAGGGCGCGGTAGTCCGATGGTTCAGCCTGACCTCGTACGCCCTGCTGGCGGCGCTGGTGGTCCGGCTGGTCGGCCTGCCGACCGGCTCGCTCGCCCAGGTGCCGTCGGCGATCCGCCTCGGCGCGGTGGTGGTGACGCTGGCGGTGTGGTGGCTGACCCGCCGCAGCCCGCTGCCGGCGGTGCTCGCCGGCAGCGCCTGCATCGTGGCCGCCGCGACGCTGATGGCGGAGCGCTGACGACGGCGCTGTTCGGCACCGCCGACCGCGGCTACCGTCGGCGTCTGCGCAACCGTCCGGGCCAACCGTCATGAAGATCCCAGCCCTGCCCTTCACCGTCACCGACTGGTCCGGCGTCGAGCCGACCGAGCACCCGGGCGAGACCGGGGTCGCGCACTGGCGGACCCTGACCATCGGCGACATCCGGATCCGCCAGGTCACCTACTCGCCGGGTTACCTCGCCGACCATTGGTGCGACAGCGGCCACATCCTGTACGTGGTGGCGGGCGAACTGGTGACCGAACTGCAGGACGGCCGCCGGGTCACGCTGACGCCGGGCATGAGCTACCAAGTGTCCGACCACGGCGACGCCGCCCACCGGTCGGCGACCGAATCGGGGGCGACGCTTTTCATCGTGGATTGATACCGCGTCGCGACGACCCGCACATCGACCTTGCGCGGACGACCCAACCGTCGGCGGGCCGGAAGGCAAGGGGCGATCCATGCCCACTCCGTGTCTGTCGTGCGGCTTGAATACCGGCAGCTATCCCGGCGATACTGACGGCGAGTGATTTCATTCCACATCTTGTGACCTCGGTTTGTGACGCAACCAGATCGAATCACAAGTCGCTGAAAGCACTGAACTCATTTTCGGAAGTACTCTAAGGAACCTGCCGTGCGGAACTCAAAGACTGTCCTTATCGACCGCCACCCCGGCCGCTCGACTCAGACCATCGGGCTCGCGCGCGAGCTCGGCACCGACCCGGATCTGATTCACGAGCCGTCGGTCGGCGTCGTCGGCACCAAGGGCGACAGCCAGTGCTATCTCGGCGTCGCGGCGAAGGTCGACGCGATCCACGCCTGTCTCAAGAGCCGCATCGGCAAGGGCGCGGACCAGCTCAGGCTGCGACTGGTGCAGCCGGAGTTCACCATCGCGACCTCCGACGGCATCCGCAACGGCACCCGCGAGATGCGCTATTCGCTGATCGGCCGCGAGGTCACGCACGACGCGCTGTGCGAGCATCTGGAGGCCACCGGCCTCGCCGGCACCATCGCCGTCGTCGCCTGCGACAAGCCGCCGGTCGGCACCCTCGCCGCGCTGCTGGAGCACAACCAGCCGGCCATCATCATGTCGGACGGCCCGATCCATCCGGGCCACGACCCGAACACCGGCGAGGCGCTGGACATCGTCAGCGCCTACCAGGTGGCCGGGCACCCCGACCCCGAGTACCGCCACCACATCGCCTGCCACGCCTGCCCCGGCTTCGGCAGCTGCGGCGGCATGTTCACCTACAACACCATGCAGACCTTCATCGGCGT
>CAYNFA010000684.1:0-2697 GCA_964396345.1 uncultured Thalassobaculum sp. | reverse complement strand
GTCCGATGATCCGAAAGGGCTGGCTGGAGAAGCGGCAGCACAGCGACCGGACCGGCCGCGGCCGTGAGCCGTTCGTCGCCGTGCCCTGGGACGAGGCGCTGGACATGGCGGCCGGCGAGATCGAGCGGATCAAGGCGGCGCACGGCAACACCGCGTTCTACGCCGGTTCTTACGGCTGGGCGAGCGCCGGGCGGTTCCACCACGCCAACTCGCACATCCACCGGTTCTTCAACCAGTACGGCGGCTACGTACGGCACGAAGGCACCTATTCCTACGCCGCCGCCCAGCAGATCCTTCCGCACGTCGTCGGCCCGATCAAGCCGCTGCTCGACCAGCACACCACCTGGCCGGTGCTGGCCGAGCATTGCGAGTTGCTGGTGTCGTTCGGCGGCATGCCGGTCAAGAACGCCCAGGTGACGTCGGGCGGGGTCGGCAAGCACACCTGCTACCACGGGCTTAAGGCCTGCGCCGACCAGGGTTGCGAGATCGTCTACCTGAGCCCGATCCGCATCGACATGCCGCCGGACCTCGGCGCCGAGTGGATCCCGGTGCGTCCGGGCTCAGACGCGGCGCTGATGCTGGCGCTCGCTCACACGCTGATCGTCGACGGCCTGATCGACGCCGGCTTTCTGGACCGCTACACCGTCGGCTTCGAGCGCTTCCGCGACTATGTCCTGGGCTCTAGTGACGGCTTGGCGAAGACCCCGGAGTGGGCCGCGGCGATCAGCGCGGTTCCGGCCGACACGATCCGCGATCTCGCCCGCCGGATGGCGTCGAGCCGCACCATGATCAACGCCACCTGGTCGATGCAGCGCTCGGAGTACGGCGAGCAGCCGGTCTGGCTGACCGTGGTGCTGGCCGCGATGCTTGGCCAGATTGGCACTCCCGGCGGTGGCTTTGGCATCGGCTACAGTTCCGAGAACGGCGTCGGCAACCCGGTCAAGTTCTTCCACTGGCCATCAGTGCCGCAGGGCATCAACAACGTTAAGGAGGTGATCCCGGTCGCTCGCATCTCCGACATGCTGTTGAATCCAGGCCAGCCGTTCCAGTTCGACGGCCGCGACCTGACCTATCCCGACATCCGGCTGGTTTACTGGGCCGGCGGCAACCCGTTCCACCACCATCAGGACCTGCACAAGTTGGTGGAGGCGTTCCGGCGTCCGGAGACCGTCATCGTCAACGAGATCTGGTGGACTGGCATGGCCCGGCACGCCGACATCGTGTTCCCGTCGACCACCTCGCTCGAGCGCAACGACATCTCGATCACCCATTGGGAACCGCTCAGCGTCGCCATGAAGCAGGCGATCCCGAGGGTCGGCGACAGCCGGCCGGACTACGAGATCTTCACCGGCCTCTCCCAGCGGCTCGGCTTCGCCGACCGCTACACCGAGGGCCGCGACGAGATGGACTGGATCCGCCATCTCTGGGACCAGTCGCGCCAGCGTGCCGCCGAGGCCGGGTTCGAGTTGCCGGACTTCGAGACGTTCTGGGAGCAGGAGACCTTCGAGCTGCCGGACCCGGAGAAGCCGACGGTCCTTCTGGAGGGCTTCCGCGCCGACCCCGAGGCCAACCGGCTGTCGACGCCGTCCGGCAGGATCGAGATCTTCTCCGAGACCATCGACGGTTTCGGCTACGACGACTGCCCCGGTCACCCGGTGTGGCGCGAGCCCGACGAGTGGCTGGGCGGCAAGCTCGCCGGGACCTACCCGCTGCACCTGATGTCGAACCAGCCGCGCACCCGGTTGCACAGCCAGCTCGACCCGGGCTCGGTCAGCATGGGCTCGAAGATCGCCGATCGCGAGCCGATGACCATCCACCCCGACGATGCCGCCGCGCGCGGCATCCGGTCGGGCGACGTGGTGAAGGTCTGGAACGACCGCGGCTCCTGCCTCGCCGGCGTCATCGTGTCGGACGTGGTCATCCCCGGCGTCGTCCAACTCGCGACCGGCGCCTGGTTCGACCCGGAGATCCCCGGCAAGGCCGGCGGCCTCGACAAGCACGGCAACCCGAACGTCCTGACCCGCGACCGCGGCACCTCCCGGCTGGGCCAGGGACCGTCGGCGCATTCCTGCCTGGTCGAGGTGGCGCGGGTCGACGGCGCGATCCCGCCTGTCACCGCGCATCGGCCGCCGGCGATCGTCGGGTAAGTCCGGGTCCCGCCCGTACGAGCAGGCCGCGACCACTGGCCACCGGGGCCTCGGCCCTGCTGAAATCCCGCGCTTGGCCGGCCGTTGCATGCCGGGGTTCCCCCGCTCACCGCCCCGGTGTTTGCGGCATCGCGCCACCGCGGAACAAAGCTCGCGCGCGTCCGGTTCAACTGCAATCCGATACCGACCGCTTCTGGAGGCATTGCCGCGGCTAGGTGCCGCGTAGCGGCCGGGGCAGGACCCTTCAGCAGCCAGCGCGAGGACCGCCCGATGTTCCGCCATGTCAAGGAATTGCAGTTCAACGCACGCGTCACAGGCCCGGACCCCCGCTTCGCCGCTCTTCTCCTGGAGCAGTTTGGCGGCGGCAACGGCGAACTCAAGGCCGCGATGCAGTATTTCGTGCAGGCGTTCGGTGTCCGGCAGGCCTATCCCGAGAAGTACGACCTGCTGATGGATATCGCTACCGAGGAGTTCAGCCACCTGGAGATCGTCGGCGCGACCATCACCATGTTGCTCAACGGCGTGAACGGCGAGTTGAAGAACGCCGTCG
>CAYNFA010000683.1:0-2701 GCA_964396345.1 uncultured Thalassobaculum sp. | reverse complement strand
TCGAACCCCCGACCAAGCGGTTAACAGCCGCTCGCTCTACCACTGAGCTACCCGGGACCAGCAAGGCGGCCTCTATAGCGCCGCCAGGGGCCGTTGCGCAACCGCCAATGTCACCCACCGGTCACGCAATTCGGCTCGCTGGAGGCCCCGACCGGAATCGAACCGATGTACAAGGATTTGCAGTCCTCTGCATAACCACTCTGCCACGGGGCCACCGACGAGCGAACGGTCCTCTTAGCCGATGGCAGGGTCTGCGGGCAAGAGGCTGGTGCGGTAACGCCGGGGCGGAGCCCCGAATCCCGCAACGACAATCGGCGCCGACGGACAAATCCCTGTCCTGACAATTGTGTCGGGCTGTCGCAATGCCTATAAAACCGTGGGCGAGCCGGCACGGCCCGACCCCGTTCGCCGCCGAGGGAAACGATGGACTACGCGCTCGCTCGCCTCAACATGGTTGAAAGCCAGATCCGCACGAACAAGGTGACCGATCCGGGCGTGGTTGGCGCGTTCGAGAGCGTGCCCCGGGAACACTTCGTCCCGAAGTCCAAGCGTGGCATAGCCTACGCGGATGAGGCGCTCGAGATCGGCTCCGGTCGCTACCTGCTCGAGCCCATGGTTCTCGCACGGCTGATCCAGGCGGCGTCACCGCTTCCAGGGGACGTCGCCTTGGATGTTGCCTGCGGCACCGGCTACGCGACCGCGCTGCTTTCGCGGCTTGTCGCCACGGTGGTCGGCGTCGACGACGCCGCCGACCTGATTGAACGCGGCAACGGGGTTCTCTCGGAATTCGAGATCGACAACGCGGCCCTGGTGGTCGGACCGCTGGCGGTGGGATACGCCAAGCAGGCTCCCTACAACGTCATCCTCGTGGATGGCGCCGTCGAGACCCTGCCGGACACGCTGTTCGATCAGCTTGCCGATGGCGGAAGGCTGGTCACGGTCGAGGGTGGGTCCGCGGTCGTTCCGGGCGTGGCCGTGCTGTACCAGAAGCACGGCGGGCGCGTCGGCAAACGGATTCTGTTCGACGCCGGCACGCCGATGCTGCAAGGGTTCAAGCGGGTGCCCAGTTTCGTGTTCTAAGCATTTCGGCATTCCAAACGTTCATGCGAAGGGTCCGCTCGTCATGCCGATCAAAACCCGCCCTGTTGTCCTGGCCGTGCTGACCGCCGGTTGGCTGTGCGGCACCGCGCTGGTGACGCCCGCTTCGGGCATGACGCTGGAGCAGGCGCTGGCGCTGACCTATCAGTCCAACCCGGCGCTGCTGGCCGAACGTGCCCAGTTGCGGGCGATCGATGAGAATGTCGCGCAAGCCCGCTCGGGATGGCGGCCGACCGTGAGTTCCAGCCTCAGCGTCGGTGCCGCCTACACCGAGAGCAAGACGAATGGACGCACCGCGGCCGACGGGTCGAGCTACCCGCGAACCGGACGGCTGAGCGTCAATCAACCTCTCTACACCGGTGGGGCCGTCGGCGCCGCCGTGGCTGGGGCCGAGGCCGAGGTGCAGGCGCAGCGAGCCGCGCTGTTCAACAGCGAGCAGCAGACCCTCCTGCAGGCGGTGGTAGCCTACGTGAACGTGCTGCGGGAGGAGGCGACGCTCGATCTGCAGGTCACCAACCTGTCGCGATTGCAGAAGCAGTTGGAGGCTACTCGCGACCGCTTCCGGGTTGGCGAGGTCACCCGCACCGACGTGGCGCAGGCGGACTCGCGGGTCTCGCGCGCCCGCTCGGACCGGACGCAGGCCGAGGGCAACCTGATCACCGCCCGCGTCGCCTTCGAGCGGATCGTCGGGCAGGTCCCCGACCGGGTCGAGAGTCCGGGTTTTCCCTCGGGCTTGCCGACCGGGCGCGACGAGGCGGTCGACGTGGCGCTGCGGGAGAACTTCACCCTGGTCAGGGCGAAGTTCGATGAGCTGTCGGCGCGCCACGCCATTGAAGAAGCTCAGGCGCGGCTGATGCCGAGGCTCAACGTGATCGGTCAAGCCCAGCAGGCCTTCGACTCATCGGGCGGCGACAACGAGAGCACGTCGTTGGCCGCCGAACTGCAGCTGACGATCCCGATCTACCAGGCGGGGGCCGAGTACTCGCAGATCCGCCAGACCAAGGAAACCGCGAACCGGGCGCGTCTGCTTGTCGACAACACCCGTCGCGAGGTCGTCGATTCGGCGGCGAGCGCGTTCGAGGCGTACCAGACGACGTTGGCGCGGATCGAGTCCCTGAAGTCCGAGGTGAAATCGTCCGAGATCGCCCTCGAAGGCGTTCAGCAGGAGGCGACGGTCGGCGCCCGCACCGTTCTCGACGTCCTGGACGCCGAGCAGGAGTTGCTGGATGGGCAGGTGGAACTGGTTCAGGCGCAGCGCGACGCCACGGTCGCCAGCTATCAGTTGCTGCAGGCCCTCGGTCGACTGACCGCCCAGGATCTCGGCCTTCCAGTCGAGATCTACGACTATGATTCGCACTATGTCGAGGTTGCCAACCGGCTCTGGGGTACCGAGCCGCCGGGGCGGATGCCGGGCAATTGACATACCGGCTGACTACTTGCTGGCTTGACAGTGGCTTGTCCGTTAATCTTCAGGTTCGATATCGACCGAACGGGACGAGCCGGCGGGGCTTTCGACGATGAGTGACACCGCGCAAGAACCATCCATGGAGGAGATTCTGGCGTCTATACGCCGGATCATTTCCGAGGATGGCGACGAGCCGGA
>CAYNFA010000682.1:0-2716 GCA_964396345.1 uncultured Thalassobaculum sp. | reverse complement strand
GGTGCTGTAGCGCCCGGTCAACCGCATGGTGCCGCGGCCGATCAGGCGGGAGCGCACCGCCCCCGGCTCGCCCCTCGGGAAGCCGAAATGGTAGCCGGCCTGACCGACGGACAGCGCGTCGCCGCCGACCGCCACCGGGGCGGCGCGCACCGAGGAGCGGAACACCGCGAGATCGGCGTTCTCGTGCACGACCACGTCGCCGCCCGCCACCGCCCGTCGCTGACCGGTCACGATACCGATCCGGGCGCAGCCGTCGACCACATGGCGGGCGGTCATCCAGGTCCCGGCGGCGACGGCGAAGGCGGTACCGGAGCTGTTGGTCTTGGCGCCGAGCTCGATCCGCACCTCCTGTCCGCCCGGTGTCGCCGACGGCAGGCGATCGGCGGCCGTCGGATCCTGCGGGGGCGGCCGTCGCACGGACGCTCGCGGTTCCGGCCCTGCCGACGGCTCGGAGGCCAGGAACCCGCCGGAGGTCACGGCGCCGATCAGCAGCGCGACGACGGCGGCGATCAGCCCGATTGTGTCGGTGCCGAGCCGCACGGTTCAGCCGGTGACGGCGGCGACGTTGATCGCGGCGACCGACAGCTTGACCGAGAACAGCAGGATCGCGGGTCCCAACTCGCCGGCCTCGATGCGGTGGGTCATGCCCTGCATCACCGCTTCGATCAAGCGGAGCGCCAGCAGCTGCAGCAGCAGTGTCACCGCGCCCCAGATCAGGATGTCCCAGACCCCGACGCTGGCCGACAGGCAGAAGGCGAGGGGAATCGCCAGACCGAGGATCGCGCCGGAGAACGAGACAGCGGCCGCCACGTTGCCGTGACGGATCAGCTTGATCTCGTCGTGCGGGGTGATCCGGGTGTACAGCGCCGCCGCCAGGAGCAGCAGGCCGAGCGTCACGCCGAGGTGCAGCAGCAGGTTCGGAAATCCCGCGAGGAAGCTCTGGGCGGCTGGCAGCATCGATTACCTCATGATCCAGGCGGCAAAGCCGAGGCCAATGATTCCGACCACGCCGAGCGCGATCCAGCCGAGCCGGCGCAGCCGCTTGCGTTGCGCCGCGCGGCGGAGCGCCGCCACTCTGGTCTCCACGAAGTCGCGCTCCACCGCCGACAGGACGGACAACAGGCCGTCGATCTGCTCGGGCGACATCGGGGTGAAGGCGCCGCCGATCCGGTTCTCGGCGGAGTCGACCCGGACGATGGTTGCCTCGAAGCTGGTCCGCAGGTTCCGATCGGCAGCCCGGCTGTGGATCTCGCCGTCGATCCGGGCCCCGACATCGGGGTTGTCCACCGGCCGGTCGAGCGCGAGGCCGCCGAGCGACAGGTCGTGAACGGTGTACCAGCCGCCATCGACCTGCGCCCAAACCCGGGTGGTCTCGCGACGGTGGTGGACTCGTCGATCGCGCCCGGATGGACGAGACTGCGCACGCCGGTCGCGCCCCGAGGAAGGCCTGGCCTCCGCCGCTGGCCCGTCGGGCCGCGTGCCCACTTCCTTAGGCGCTTCAGTCATCGATCCGAGTGCTCGGGCGGGACGGTTGCTGACGTCGGTTGCCGGAGCTCCGACTCGAATCCTTTATACCGCAATCGGGTCCCGCCGTCCGTTCAGGCGGCCTCGGCGGCGCGTTCGGCCCGGCCCGAGGCGACCGCCTCCATCACCGCGGCGCTGATCGCGGCGGTCCCCGAGGAGCCGCCGAGCTCGACGGGCTTCAGCGTGCCGTCGGCGAAGGCGCAGGTGACCGCCTGGTCCAGGACCCGCCCCGCCCGCCCGCAATCGGGTACGCCATGCTGGTCGCCCAACCACTCCAGCATCATCGCCGCCGACAGAAAGGTCGCGGTGGGGTTGGCGAGGCCACGGCCGACGATATCCGGCGCGCTGCCGTGGCAGGGCTGGAAGACCGCGTGCCGCTCACCGATGTCGGCCGACGGTGCCATGCCCATGCCGCCCATCAGGCCGGCGCCGAGATCCGAGAGAATGTCGCCAAACATGTTCTCGGTGACCATGACGTCGAACATCCACGGCCGGCGGACCATGTTCAGGGCGCAGGCGTCGACATACATGTGGTTGGCGGTCAGGTCGGGGTAGCGGCCGGCGACCTCGTCGAAGATCTGGCGGAAATAGAAGAATCCGCCGATCACGTTGGCCTTGTCGATGCAGGTCACCTCGCCCGGGTGACCTCGGTCGCGGCGCCGGGCGGCCAGCTTGAAGGCGAAGTCGAACAGCCGCTCGCAGCCGTGCCGGGTCAGCGTCATGGTGTCGTGGGCCGCCGTCGGCCGGTCGGCCGGGCCGTCGAACCGGGTTTTGCCGCGGCCGGCGAACAGACCCTCGGTGCTCTCGCGGATCAGCACGAAATCCAGCGACTGGGCGCGTGGGTCGGACAGCGGGTTGGGTGTGCCGGGCTGGGTCTTGACCGGCCGCACGCCGGCGAAAAGCTCGAACCGCTCGCGCATGTCGAGCTGCGGGGCGATCTCGCGGCCGTCGGGATAGCGGATGTCCGGCATTCCCATGGCGCCCAGCAGGATGGCGTCGGCCGCGGCCGCCCGCGTCATCGCCTCCTCGGGCAGCGCTGTCCCGGTGTCGCGGTAGTGCGCCGCCCCGGCAGCCTCATCCTGGAACCGCAGGTCGAAACCGCCGAGCCGCTGCTGCAGCAGCCGCAGGATCTCGATGGTCGGCGTCATCACCTCGCGGCCGATGCCGTCGCCCGGAAAGACCGAGATCTGGA
>CAYNFA010000681.1:0-2717 GCA_964396345.1 uncultured Thalassobaculum sp. | reverse complement strand
GCTTCACCATAGTGAACCTTCATCGTGAAGCTGCCACCGGTCTTTTCGGCTAGCTTGTCCGCGATGTATTCGATCCCAACGGTAAAGGCGCGCTCTTTGCCCCAGGTCGAAAGGTTCCAGGAAACCTTGGGCCCCTCGACCTCGGCAGCTTGTGCGGCAGAAAGACCGATGACGCAGGTGCCGGCGATCATGGAGACGCGAATGAGCGTCTTGAACGTCATTTCATCCTCCTCTGTGACAAATTTTGTTTCGCTCCGGCTGTGCCGTAGCGTTTCGGGTCGATCATCGACCAACTTTCGCCGTGCACTCCAACACGGCCTGGAATGGCGCAGCAAACGCGCCTCGTCCGGCGATCAATGCCTAAATCAGCGGCTCGCCTGGACTGTGAGCGGCCCCATCCGATCGCGATAAACGCCATCAGGCAGTCGCCACACTCCTGTGTATACAATCTTCGCCGATTGTTGCAACCGCAGTGTCAGGCGCTTCGCGACCGTTCGGTCGATTCGACATCCGTTCGCGACGGCCGTATCCGGCGGACCGTGCTCCAGAGATGCCGTTTCAGCAGACGCTTCACCGCCTGTCGGGCCGCCTTGAATCTCACAGTCAAATTGCCGACACGCGTCCGGAAAAACCCACACTACCATCATTTACCTATTAAATAATAAATATAATATCGTTAATATCAAATTAATACTCGAAATTTCTAATACTTCTCAAACTTTCATTCCGTCCAATCTGGTGATATACCCAAATTCTGATTGTGTTGCAGAACATTAAACCACTGTAATTATTTTGATTTTTGATAAATCTTCTTCGAACGCCATCACCCCAACAGTTGGACGAGACCGCCGCTCATGACGATTGCGACGCCACAGCCCGGTTCCGCCGCGACAAACGCGGTCGCGTACGCCCCCCTAGCCTGGACATTCGTGCTGGCCGGGATGTTCAGCCTGGCGATCAACCTGCTGGTGCTGACGTCGCCCATCTACATGTTCCAGGTATTCGACCGGGTGCTAAGCAGCGGCCACCTCGACACTCTGGCGTGGCTCACGGCGCTGGCGGCCGCCGCGTTCGTGACCTTTGGGGCCCTGGAAGCGGTCCGCGGCCGCATCCTGTCGAGGGCCGCGACCTGGCTCGACCGAGTGCTCGCCGACCGACTGGTAGCCGCTAGTCTTGCCTCCGGGCTGGCGGGCGCGCCCCAGGGCTCGCGACCGCTGCGCGACCTGACCCAGATTCGGGGATTTCTGGCCGGGCCAGCGATGCCGCCCTTGCTCGACAGCCCATGGACGCCGGTGTTCCTCGTCGTGCTCTGGATCATGCACCCCTGGCTGGGCGCCTTCGCGGTCGCCATGGCGATCCTCCTGCTCGGGGTGATGCTGATGGGCGAGGCGCTCACCAGGCGACCGACACGTCTGGGCGACGGACATCAGTCCGAGGCCCACGGTCTGGCGGAAGGGGTGCTTCGCAACGGCGACACGGTCCAGGCGATGGGTCTGCTGCCGGCCCTTCTGACGCGCTGGAGGCAATCCCAGGAAGCTGCCCTGACCGCCCAGCAGACCGCTTCCGAGCGCGCGATTCGGCTGCAGGGCTTCTCAAAGGGCGCGCGGCTGTTCATGCAGACCGCGATCCTCGGCCTCGGGGCCTGGCTGGTCGTGCGCGGCGAGCTTACGGCCGGCGGCATGATCGCGGCCTCGATCCTGCTGGGCCGTGCGCTCGCGCCGGTCGACCAGCTGCTCGGCTCTTGGAAGCAGTTCGTCTCGGTGCGTCACGCCTGGAGTCGCGTGGCGTCGCTGCTGGCGGAGCACCCGGGCCCGGCGGCCAGCATGCCACTGCCGAACCCGGTCGGCAGGCTATCGGTCGAGGACATGTCCTACGTCCCGCGGGGCGCGGAGAAACCCCTGCTGGGCAACGTCTCCTTCGAGGTGCCACCAGGCACCACGGTGGGGATCGTCGGACCCTCGGGGGCAGGCAAGAGCACGCTGTGCCGCCTGCTGGTCGGAGCCCTGCAGCCCAGCGGAGGGCATGTGCGCCTCGACCACGCCGACATCTCCGAATGGGATAGGGCCGATGTCGGCCCGCATCTCGGCTACCTGCCCCAGGACGTCGCGCTGTTTGCCGGCACCGTCGGCGAGAACATCGCCCGCATGGGAGACGGCGATCCGGCGCTCATAGTCGCGGCCGCCAGCTTCGCCGGGATCCACGAGATGATCCTGCGCCTGCCACAAGGTTACGCGACCGGGGTCGACGACATCGCGTTGCGCCTCTCCGGCGGACAGCGTCAGCGCATCGGTTTGGCGCGCGCCCTGTACGGCGACCCGAAGCTGCTGATCCTGGACGAGCCGAACACCCATCTCGATGGCGACGGCGAGGTGGCGCTGTTCGCCGCGCTGGCGTCGGCGAAGCGGCGCGGCTGCACGGTCGTGATGGTCAGCCACCGGCCGGCGCTGCTGAGCGCCGCCGACCTCCTGCTGTACCTGCGCGATGGCACCGTCCAGGCGTTCGGACCCACTGACACCATTCTGCCAATGCTGACCGGCCACCAGCCGACCCAGGTGCTGCCTGGCCTGGCACAGGCCTCGTCGGTCGGCGCCAGGAGGCAATCATGAAAGACACGCCGGCGCTTGCCGCCCCGATTCTGCGCCGAACGCTCCTGGCCCCGGCGCTCGGCGGCGTCGTTGTCAGCCTCGCGTTCTTCGGTGGTCTTGGCGCCTGGTCGG
>CAYNFA010000680.1:0-2717 GCA_964396345.1 uncultured Thalassobaculum sp. | reverse complement strand
GACCGGGTTCTGCTTGCCGAGTTCGGCAAGCCTGCCCTTGTCGCCAGTCGACTCCAGCGCGACGAGCACGCCGATCTTGCCAAGGCCCGGCTTCACCGCGTTGTGGACATACGGGACCACCACGCCGTCGCCGACCGAGACCGCGGAGGCGCGGCGAATCGACATGTTCTCGCCGATCGTGGCGATGTTGTGGGTGAGCTCCTCGCCAACGGTGCGGCCGGTGCCCGGATAGGTCACCGCCTTCAGAGCCTCGACGTCGGTGCCGTTCTGCAGAACCAACGCGGTCACGGTCTCGGCGAACGACTGGAAACCGTCGTTGCGGGCCACGAAATCGGTTTCGGAATTGATCTCGGCGACCGCACCGCGGGTTCCCGCGACCGCGACGCCAACCAGACCCTCTGCGGCGACGCGCCCGGACTTCTTCGCGGCCGCGGCAAGACCCTTGGTCCGCAGCCAGTCTACCGCCGCCTCAAGGTCGCCGTTGGTCTCGTTTAACGCCTTCTTGCAGTCCATCATTCCGGCGCCGGTCTTCTCACGCAGTTCCTTAACAAGGGCTGCCGTAACCGCCATCGTCTTCATCCTCGTCGTTCGTTCAGACGACGCCGCCGGACTGGGCCGGCGGCGCTCTCACCCTCGCTCAGGCCTGACGGTCAGGCGTTCGCCTGTTCCGCGACGCCCGCATCGACCACCGTCTCAACCTCGGTCGAGCCGGCCACCTCGGCCTCAAGCGCGGGCTCCGAGGGAGCTTCCAGGCTCTCGCCGACATCCTTGCCGGTTGCCATCATCTCAGCCTGGAGACCGCTAAGCACGGCGCTCGCGATCAAGTCGCAGTACATGGCAACTGCGCGCATCGCGTCGTCGTTCCCGGGGATCGGATACTGCACGCCATCAGGGCTGCAGTTGCTGTCGAGAACCGCCACCACCGGGATGCCGAGCTTGTTGGCCTCCAGGATCGCCAAGCTCTCCTTGTTCGTGTCGATGACGAACAGGATGTCCGGCAGGCCACCCATCTCCTTGATGCCCCCGAGGGCACGCTCAAGCTTCTCGCGCTCGCGGGTGAGCCCCAGGGTCTCCTTCTTGGTGAGACCGAGGCTCTCAGGTGAATCCAGAAGATCCTCAAGGTCGCGAAGCCGCTTGATCGAATGCGAGATCGTCTTCCAGTTGGTCAGCATGCCGCCGAGCCAGCGGTGGTTGACGAAGTACTGACCCGAACGCTTGGCCGCCTCGGCGATCATGTCGGCTGCCTGGCGCTTGGTGCCGACGAACAGCACGCGGCCGCCCTTGGCCGTCGTGTCGCGGACCGCCTCGAGCGCGCGATGCAGCATCGGAACGGTCTGGCGCAGGTCCAGGATGTGGACGTTGTTGCGCACCCCAAAGATGTACGGCTCCATCTTCGGGTTCCAACGGCGGGTGTGGTGGCCGAAGTGAACGCCGGACTCAAGAAGCTGGCGCATGGTGAAAATCGGCAGGGCCATATCGTTCCTCACATTTTCCGGTTTCGCCTCCACGGGTCTTGGTCGAGGCTAGGCCTCGACACCGGAGCGACGGCCAGCAGTCGACGGGAGTCGACCGATAGCCACCGCGGGCCCGTGTGCGGGATTGAGCGGGCGCCTATCTACTCCTCCTGCGCGGGTTTGGCAAGCATCAGCGGGCTCTCGCAGAACCCCACGGCGGGCTCTTGCACCGCCGCTACCGTCCGTTCCAGGCGGCATCCGGATCGAGCGGGAAGACCGGTCGCGGCAGGCCCCTCCAGTCGAAGTTGGCGAGATTTGGCGAGGTCAGGCCCGGTACATCGACCTCGCGGATGCGCTCCGGCGGAAACAGATGCTCGAACCCGGCGCGGAAGTGCCCTCTGGACTTCACCACGATCGAGCGGGCTCCGGCGACGTCCACGCCAAACGCGTCGAAGAAGTCGGTGGACAGACACTGCTGGCGTTTGCTGATAACCACCAGCGTGATCCCGTCGAGCGCGATCACCGCGGTCGGGCCGAGGTCGACCGACCTCCCGGCCACCATTCCGTGGCGGCCGACGAATCGACCGTCGTGGAGGTGAACCACGCGGGCATCCCAGGACAGCGGCTCGGAGAAGCGGGTCGCCTCGTGGCTGTTGAGGTTGGCACGGAATCGGTTGCCCTCGCCTGCCGCGGTCGCCTGCTCGACCAGCGCCGGGTCGAAGAACACCCCGGCGATGCACCCACGGACGCCGGCCTGCAGAAACGCCGACAGGATGAATGTCGTGTTTCCGCGACCGCCACCGCCAGGGTTGTCGGCCGGGTCGGCAAACAGCAGCGACGGCGCCATCGGGTCGGCGCCGACCGCCGACGCCTGCCCAACAGCGGCGTCGAGAGCGATCATGCGCGGCAGGTAACGGCTCCGGTCGGCCCAGCCAGCCGCCGCGATCTCGAGCGCGAGCGATTTCGCGAGACCCGGATCGTCGCGGGTCGTGACAATCACCGTCATCCCGTTCTTGGGGGTATCGGCGAAGGCGAACCCCGACAGGATGGTGACGTTCATAACCCGCGGGTCGATCTTCGTCTGTCCAAGCCGGATCAGATCGCCATAGGGGTGGCCGTCCGCCGTCAACTGGGTCACCGACGGCGCCACGAGCGGCAGGCGAACCCGGTAGGCGGTCGCCCTCACGCCAGCCATAAGTTCCTCGATCAGCCGTGCCGCTTCCTGCCCGCGCTCGTGAATATCGACGTGCGGGTTGGTCCGGT
>CAYNFA010000679.1:0-2729 GCA_964396345.1 uncultured Thalassobaculum sp. | reverse complement strand
CCGTGCACCGCACACCCGGCCACATCGAACTGGTCGAGTTCGCCGCCGAGGGCGCCTTCACGCTCGTCACCGGCCTCGGCAACCGTGGCCACCTCGGCGCCGCCCGCGACGCATACGATGCCCTTGGTTGCCTGTCGCGGCTTCCCGGCAGCGGGACGGGAGCCACCGGCCGTCTGGCCGACGCCGCGTTCAACCTGATCACCGACCTTTGTGAATCCGGAGACCTTGCGGCCGCCCAGTTGATCTACGACGAATTGAGCGGCCTCTCGGTCGCCAACGACGACGACCCGGCGATACGCCTCGCCCAGGCAAAGGCTGCGGCGAATCTCGCGCTCAGTCACCGCCACGCCGGCGACGACACGGCCGCTGCGGTCGTGGCCGAAGACATGAAGGCGCTGCTGCTGGCTCATCCCGACGACGAAGACCTGTTCCAGATCGCCGCCTTCCTCGACGCGGCAACCGACTAACGCGAACGGGCGGCCCGCAGGCCGCCCGTCCAAAACCGTCGTGCCGCTGCGCCGTGCCGTCAGATCGCCGACGGCATCGCCCCGCCGAGCGACTCCGGCTCGGCGTTCAGCACCGGGCCCGAATCCTTCCCGCGCGCGCTCTCGTCGCGGTCGACCAGCTCGATCACCGCCATCGGGGCAGCGTCGCCATAGCGGAAACCGGCCTTCAGGACCCGGCAGTAGCCGCCCTGACGATCCTTGTAGCGCCCTGCCAGAACCTCGAACAGCTTGCGGGTCATCGCATCGTCCTGCAGGCGGGCGTGCGCCAACCGGCGGGCGTGCAGATCGCCGCGCTTTGCCAGGGTGATCATCTTCTCCACCACCGGGCGAAGTTCCTTCGCCTTCGGCAAGGTGGTGACGATCTGCTCGTGCTTGATCAGAGCCGCCGCCATGTTCTTGAACATCGCCTGGCGGTGGCTCGACGTGCGGTGCAGCTTACGACCGCTGTTGCCGTGACGCATCTCTCAGTCTCCTAGGTCTCGCGCCGCCGACTCAGTACGGCTCTTCCAGACGCTTGGCCAATTCCTCGATGTTCTCGGGGGGCCAGTTGGTGATCTCCATGCCGAGCGACAGCCCCATCGACGCCAGAACCTCCTTGATCTCGTTGAGGCTCTTGCGGCCGAAGTTCGGGGTCCGCAGCATTTCCGGCTCGGTCTTCTGCACCAGATCGCCGATGTACACGATGTTGTCGTTCTTCAGGCAGTTCGCCGACCGGACCGACAGCTCAAGCTCATCAACCTTGCGCAGCAGATTCTTGTTGAACGGCAGATCGTGAGCGACCTCGGACTCGGTGCGATGGGTCGGCTCTTCGAAATTGACGAACAACTGCAGCTGGTCCTGCAGGATCCGCGCCGCATAGGCAACGGCATCCTCGGGCGACAGCGAACCGTCGGTCTCGACCGACATCGACAGCTTGTCATAGTCGGTGACCTGACCGACCCGGGTGTTGTCGACCTTGTAGGCCACCTGGCGCACCGGACTGAACACCGCGTCAACCGGGATCAGACCGATCGGCGCGTCCTCCGGGCGGTTGGCGCTGGCCGGAACGTAGCCCTTGCCGGTCTCGACCGTGAGTTCCATCGACAGCGTGGCGTCGCGGTCCAGCGTGCAGATCACGTGGTTGGGATTCATGATCTCGATGTCGGACACCGTCTCGATCATGCCGGCCGTGACCTCGCCCGGGCCCTCGGCCTTCAGGCGCATCTTCTTCGGCCCCTCGCCGTGCATGCGAATGGCGACCGACTTGATGTTCAGGACGATGTCCGTGACATCCTCGCGAACCCCGGCGACACTCGAGAACTCATGCAGCACGCCATCGATCTGGATGGCGGTGATCGCAGCGCCCTGCAGCGACGAGAGCAGGATGCGGCGCAGCGCGTTTCCGAGGGTCAAGCCAAAGCCACGCTCAAGCGGCTCGGCGACCACCGTCGCGGTGCGCTTCGGGTCGTATCCCGCCTGGACGTCCAGCTTGTTTGGCTTGATCAGTGCCTGCCAGTTTTTCTGAATCACGGCTCGGACCTCATTCTCGAACGGCGATCCCCGCCGAAGTCCGAAGACCGGTCGGCGGGGCCAAATACGGGGCCGGGGATCCGGATCCCCGGAAACGCACGTCAGACGCGACGGCGCTTGCGCGGCCGGCAGCCGTTGTGCGGGATCGGCGTGACGTCGCGGATCGCCGTGACGTGGAACCCGACGGCCTGCAGCGCCCGCAGGGCCGACTCACGCCCGGAACCTGGCCCGGACACTTCGACCTCAAGGGTCTTCATGCCGTGCTCGGCGGCCTTGCGGCCGGCATCCTCCGCCGCCACCTGCGCGGCGTACGGGGTCGACTTACGCGAGCCCTTGAAGCCCATGGTTCCCGCCGACGACCAGGAAATGGCATTGCCCTGCGCGTCGGTGATGGTGATCATGGTGTTGTTGAACGAGGCGTTCACGTGCGCCACGCCCGACGTGATGTTCTTCTTCTCGCGACGGCGCAGGCGGGCCTGGGTCGGTTGCTTCGCCATACTCTCGATCCTCTTCGATCACCCATCGGCCTGGGCCGCGGGCCATGGTCCCTGTCTGCGGGCGCCCGGCGGGCCGCCCGGATCCGGGGTCGTTACTTCTTCTTGCCGGCAATCGACTTCGCCGGGCCCTTGCGGGTCCGCGCGTTGGTGTGCGTCCGCTGACCGCGCACCGGAAGGCCCTTGCGGTGACGCAGCCCCCGATAGCAGCCGAGATCCA
>CAYNFA010000678.1:0-2736 GCA_964396345.1 uncultured Thalassobaculum sp. | reverse complement strand
CCGCGACGGCACCAGGAAGTCACGCGCGCCCTCCGGCGACGAGGCGGTCAGGATCGGGGTCTGGAACTCGGTGAAGCCCTGCTCGACCATGCGGCGGCGGATCGAGGCGATGATCGCCGAGCGCAGCATGATGTTGCGGTGGACCTTTTCGCGGCGCAGGTCGAGGTAGCGGTAGCGCAACCGGATGTCCTCGCCGGCGTCCTCGTCGGAGTTGACCTGCAACGGCACCTGGTCGGCCGACGACAGCACCTCGAAGCTGTCGATCCGGACTTCGACCTCGCCGGTCGGCAGCTTCGAATTGATGGTCTCGTCCGAGCGCTTCACCACCCGGCCGGTGATGCACACCACCGATTCCAGGCGGACCTTCTCGACCTCCTGGAACGCCGGGTCCTCCACGTCGGTCACGCACTGGGTGATGCCGTAGTGGTCGCGCAGGTCGATGAACACGAGCTGGCCGTGGTCGCGGCGGCGGTGGATCCAGCCGGACAGGCGAACCGTTTCGCCGACATGGGTGTCGCGCAGGGCGGAGCAGGTGTGGGAGCGGTAGCGGTGCATGATCTCGCTCGGTCGTCGGAACGGGCAGCGCACGCACTGAAGGCCGCGTCGGCGGCGACGGTACGGGGCGCGCCCAAGTGACACGCGGCAGGCCGCGCGTCAACAGGCCGCGCGTTGCCGCTAGCCGGCGATCCGGATGCTCACCACCCGTTCGCGGGGCGGTCGGCCCTCGCGCTCCAGCACCACCCGGCCGGTGTACTGGCCCGGCGGCCAGCCGCCGGCGGGCCGCTTCTTGCCGACGAACCGGAACTGCACGATGCGGGTCTGGTCGGCGGTCCACCGGTCGGCGAACAACTCGCGACCGTCCGGCGTGGTGATGATGGTCGCGAGGCGGTCGCCGGGCTCGACGCCGGCGATCCGGCTCCACACCACCAGGGCCTCGGCGTCGCCGCCGGCGGCCTCGCGCGCCGCCGTCCCGGCCTCGGCGTCGGCCCTCTCGACGGCACCGGTGCCGAACCCGGCATCCAGCAGGATCGGGGCGTGGTCGACCAGGGCGCGCCGGGCGTCGGCGTTCCACAGCGGGGTGTCGCCCGGGCCGCATTGCGGGCCGCCGTCGAGACCGCGGAACGGGTCGACCACGGCGCGGTCCTTCTCGACGGTGATGTGCACGTGCGGGAACTCGGTCATCCCCGACAGCCCGACGGCCCCGAGCCGCTGGCCGGTGGCGACGCTGTCGCCCGAGCGCACCGCCACGCTGCCGCGCTTCAGGTGGCAGTACTGCGTGGTCCAGCCGCCGGGATGCTCGACCCGCACGCCGTTGCCGCATTCCTTGTCCTTGACCGACTCGCGGCCGGTGGTCGCGATGCTGACGTCGGCCATGCCGTCGCGCACGCCGACCACCTTGCCGGCCGCGGCCGCCAGCACCGCGACGTCGTCGGCCAGCCGCGCCAGGCTCCGCAGCGCGAAATCAGTGCCTTTGTGGCCGTCATAGCTCATCGCCCCGCAGCGGTAGTCGCGGCGCCCGGGTCCGGGGTCGAGATCGACGTGGTTGATCACCCAGCAATCCTCGCCGGGCCGGCAGTCGATCGGCAGCGCGAGCGGAAACGGCGAGGGCCGGGCCGCCAGGGCGGCGATCGGGGCGGCTGCGGCGGCTCGGGGCTGCGGCTCGGCGGCAGGGGAAGCCGCCGGGCCAGGGGAAGCCACCGGGCCAGGGGAAGCCACTGGGGCCGGGGCAGGCGCCGGCGCCGGAGCGAGCGCCAGGTCGGGCGAGGCGGCCTCGGGGACCGGCTCGGCTACGGGCGTCGGCTCGATCCGGGTCTCGGCCGCCGCCGGGCTCGGCCGGTCGTCGGAGCGGTAGCCCTCATAGACCAGCCAGAACGCGCCGCCGAACGACAGCCCCGCCACCAGCGCCAGGACGGCGATCAGGCTGCGCATGCGATCACCTCACGAGGCGTCTCAGGTATTCCCCGTAGCCGGACTTGGCGAGCGGTGCCGCGAGCCGCAAGACCTGCTCGGCGTCGATGTAGCCCATGAAATAGGCGATCTCCTCGACGCAGGCGATCTTCAGGCCCTGGCGGGCCTCGACGGTGCGCACGAACTCCGAGGCCTGCAGCAGCGAGTCGTGGGTGCCGGTGTCGAGCCAGGCGTAGCCGCGGCCGAGCTTCTCGACCGACAGGTCGCCGCGCTCCAGATACACCCGGTTGACGTCGGTGATCTCCAGTTCGCCGCGCGCCGACGGCGCGATGTCGCGGGCGATGTCGAGCACGTCGTTGTCGTAGAAGTACAGCCCGGTGACCGCCCAGTTGGATTTCGGCGCGGCCGGCTTCTCGACGATCTCGGTGGCCGTCCCCGCCGCGTCGAAGCTGACCACGCCGTAGCGCTCGGGGTCGCTGACGTAGTAGCCGAACACGGTGGCGCCGGAGCTGCGCGCGGCGGCGCTCTGCATCACCTCGGTCAGGCCGTGGCCGTAGAAGATGTTGTCGCCGAGGACCAGGGCCGCGGTGTCGGCGCCGACGAAGTCGCGGCCGATGATGAACGCCTCGGCCAGCCCGTTCGGCGCCTCCTGGATCGCGTACTCTAGGCGCAACCCCCATTGCGATCCGTCGGCGAGCAGGTGCCGGAACGCCGGCTGGTCCTGCGGCGTGGTGATCACCAGGATCTCGCGCACACCGGCCAGCATCAGGGTGGTCAGCGGGTAGTAGATCATCGGCTTGTCGTAGACCGGCAGCAGCTGCTTGCTGG
>CAYNFA010000677.1:0-2738 GCA_964396345.1 uncultured Thalassobaculum sp. | reverse complement strand
CGCCACCCTCCGCCTCGGCGACCGGCCGATCCAACTTCTCGGCGTGGTCGGGATGACCGGGTCGGCGGCGGACGCCATGGCCGACTACATCGGCGACCGTGACGTGCAGTGCCGGCCGGCCGCAGTCGGGCGGCACCGCTGCGAGGTCGACGGCTGGGACCTGTCGGAGGTGGTGCTGTTCAACGGTGGCGGCCGGGCCTCACCGGACGCGCCGGCCGGTTACGTACGGGCCGAGCGCAAGGCTCGGGCCGCGCGCAAGGGCATCTGGGCGGACGGCGGCTGAGGCGCTATTGCGGGTTCGTCCAGCCGCCACCCTTGGCGTTGGACGGCGTGGGGTTCTGACCGGTCGACGGGCTGCCGCCTTCGGTCTTTAAAATTTTTCGGCTGTCCTTCTCGGCGCCCTCGATGGTGTTGGCGCAGGCGCCGAGCGCCGGCCCGAGGGCAAAAGCCGCCGCGAGAGCAAGCGCCGCGCCCCGGCGCGCCGGGGTAATGGGCGCCGGGGCAATGGACGCCGGGGCAATGGGCATGGTCGGGACTCCGTTCCGGTCGGGTCGCCCTCGGTGTGGGCTCGCGCGAAACGGCAACGCCAAGGGTCCGAGCTGGTTCCACCGCCCGAAAGAGAACAGAAAGTGAACAATAAAACCGATGCGGCGCAACGGCCCCATGCTTTCAAACGCGTCGCTTGTTCTTCCGATCACTTCAGGATCGATGGCGGAACCCCGGTTTGACCCGGATATGCCCAAGACATGCTGTCGGCGTCCCGTTGACGCCCATATGGTCCCATGATATCCCATATTATCCCACGAACGAGGCGGGTCTATCCCATGCCGCACCGTTCGCCGGGCCGGGTCGATCGTCCGGCCGCGGGTCGGGGACGAGGAGGGCGATCGGGCCGACAGGTCGACGAATTCAGGGCCGGACGTACGGCACGCGAGGGCAGCGGTGGCAGTGTTCCTGTCCACATTCGCGAACAAGGTCGACAAGAAGGGACGGGTCTCCGTTCCGGCGACCTTTCGCGCGGCCCTGGAACAGGAGAAGTCGGCCGGCGTAATTCTCTACCCGTCCTTCAAGCACCCCTGCATCGAAGGCTGCGGCGACGAACGGATCGAGCAGATCGCCGAGTCGATCGACGCGCTCGAGGCGTTTTCGGAGGCGGCCGAAAACCTCCAGACCATTCTCGCCGACTCTGTGCGCCTGACGGTGGACGGCGATGGCCGGGTGATGCTGCCGAAGGAACTCGTCGACTTCGCGGGCCTTGGCGAGACCGCCATGTTCGTTGGCCTCGGCAAGAGCTTCCAGGTCTGGGAACCGGGCGCCTACGAACGGCACCGCGAGCAGAAGCGCGAACGCGCGCGCCAGTCCGGGGCCACCCTCCGCCTGGTGCGGAACGACGGTGGCGGGGGCGCTCGATGACCGGCGCCGGCCCACAGGACACCGGCCGACAGGAGTCCGGCCTCGGCGCGCCGACGGACTTGGCGTTGCACATCCCGGTGCTGCTCGCCCCCGTCATCGAGGCGCTGGCGCCGCGTGACGGCGGCCGCTACGTCGACGGAACCTTCGGCGTCGGCGGCTACACCCGCGCCCTGCTGGCGGCGGCGAACTGCACGGTCTACGCCATCGACCGCGACCCCGAGGCAATGGCCCGCGCCGACGCGCTGGTCGCCGCCAGCGGCGGTCGCCTGATCGCGATCGAGGGCCGGTTCGGGGATATGGACCGCCTGGTCACCGAGGCCGGCGCCGACCGTGTCGACGGCATCGCCCTCGACCTCGGCGTGTCGTCACCGCAGATCGACGACGCCGAGCGCGGCTTCTCGTTCCGCTTCGACGGCCCGTTGGACATGCGGATGGAGAAGTCGGGTCCTAGCGCCGCCGACGTCGTCAACAACGCCAGCGAGCAGGAACTCGCCGACATCGTGTTCCACCTCGGCGAGGAGCGCCACGCCCGCCGGGTCGCCCGGGCATTGGTGGCGGCGCGGGCCCGCGGCCCGATCCAGCGCACCGGTCAGTTGGCCGATATCGTTCGCCGGGTCGTGCCATCCTCGAAGGCCGGCGGGATCGATTCCGCGACCCGGACCTTCCAGGCCCTGCGCATCCACGTGAACCGCGAGCTCGACGAGCTCGACAGGGGCCTCGAGGCCGCCGAGCGGCTGCTGGCGCCGGGCGGCCGGCTGGCGGTGGTGTCCTTCCACTCCCTGGAGGACAGACGGGTGAAGACTTTCCTGCGCCGACGCTCCGGCCGCACCGCCGGACCATCCCGGCACGCCGCCGCCGCGATCGCCGGGCCGGTCAGGGGCCCCAGCCCGACCTTCCGGGAGATCACCGGGCGGCCGATCGGGCCGACCGACGAGGAGGCCGCCCGCAACCCGCGCGCCCGGTCCGCCCACCTCCGGGTCGGCGAGCGAACCGACGCGCCGGTGTGGTCAGACGGCGAGGTGGCGTGATGCGGCGCTCGACGATCCTGTGGTTCATGATCGCCACCTGTCTCGGGGTGGCGCTGTTCATGCTGAAGCACGAGGTGCAGCGCCGCGAGGAGCAGCTCGTCGACCTGCACCGCCAGATCCTTGCCAGCCAGGAGGCGATCCACGTCCTGGAGGCGGAGTGGAGCTACCTCAACCGGCCCGACCGCCTGGAATCGCTGGTCCGCCGGCACCTCGACATGGTGCCGCTGGACGTCAAGCGGCTGGGCTCGATCGAGTTTCTGCCAATGCGCCTGACACCCACCGATCCGGCGACGGACC
>CAYNFA010000676.1:0-2764 GCA_964396345.1 uncultured Thalassobaculum sp. | reverse complement strand
CGGCCGAACGGCGAGTAGACGTAGGATTTCAGGTCGACGTCCCGGATCACCCCGAGCGGCACGCCGTCGCGGTCGATCACCGGGAACAGCGTCAACTCGCCGTGCTGCCGGAACGCCTCGAACACGTCGACCATGTCGAGGTCGGCGAGCAGCGGCGGCAGCGTCTCGATCTGCTCGCGCACCAGGCCGACGTCGCCGGACCGGTTGCGCCGCTCGCGCTGGTTGATTCGCTCGACGATCGGGTAGACCGCCCGGAGCGCTTCGCGGTCGGTCGTCGGGTGCTGGATCAGGAAGCCCTGGGCGAGGTCGAAGCCGAGATCCTTGCAGGTCCGGAACTCGGCCTCGGTCTCCACTCCCTCGGCGATCATCCGGATGCCCAGCACGTGCATGACGTCGACGATGCGTGACAGGAACAGCCGCTTCTTCGGCTCGGCCGAGATACCGGAGATGAAGTAGCGGTCGATCTTCACGTAGTCGGGCTGGTGCTCGTGCAGCAGGCGGAGCCGCGAGTAGCCCTGCCCGAAATCGTCGAGCGCCAGGTGGCCGCCGGCCTCCTTGAGGCGCCGAAAAACGCCGAGCGCGCCGTCGCCGGTCGCCATCTCCTGGGTTTCGGGGATCTCCAGGCAGAAGCGGTCGCGCTCGATGCCGCGGGCGTCGAGCCGCTCGGCGATCTCCTCGGCGACGCCCTCGGCGGCCGCGACCCGGCGGGCGTCGACGTTGAGAAACAGCCGGGCGGTATCGGACGGAATCCTAGCGAAGGAGTCGATCGCCTTCGTGTGCAGCAACCGCTCCAGCGGGCCGAGCCAGCCACGGTGGTAGGCGAGGTCGAACAAGGCGCCGATCGGCGCGAGCCCAAGCCGATCGACCCCACGAAGCAGCGCCTCATAGCCATGGGCGATGCCGGTGTCCATGTGTACGATCGGCTGGAAAGCATAAGTGGTCGTGGTCTCGACGACGGACAGGAACGCTTCCAAGGAAGCGAACGCCCCGGACCGCGCGTCGTCCAGCCGAACGACCATGGGATCGAAGTCCTTGGTCACCCGCCCTCCGACCGCACCCTTGACCCCGTCCGACAAGGTCTCGCACAAACAACTATTCCGAGATGACGATACAATGAAGATTTCATGAGCGACACGCCGAACAGCGGGGTCCGCCGCCTGCACCTGATCTTCGACCTCGAGCGTGGCCGCCTGGTCGCCCGCGAGTTCCTGCGCGAGTTGGCGGCGCAGCAGTGGCCACTGCAGGTGACCGGCGCCTCACGGCGCCAGGACCTGGACCCGGTGCAGCGCGAGATCGTTGTGATCGAGACCATGCGCAAGGCACACATTGCCCTGGTCCTGGTGACGCCGTCGGCGTCGACCAGCCGCACCGTGTCCGAGGAAATCCGGTTCGCCAAGCACGCCAACCTCCGGCTGGCCGGCGTGCTGCTCGCGGGCTCGACCGCCCACACCCAATTGCCCGACGGCCTGCACCGCAGCACCGTGGTCGGCTGGGACTGGGGGGCGTTGAAGAAGGCGCTGCTTTAGAGCGGAGTCAGGCGAGGTCGCGCAGCCTGCCCGACTCGTCGGCGATCAGCAGCCGGCCGGCGTTGCGGCCCGATCTTGGCGGCTCTCCAGGCTCGCTTTCCCGGATCCTCGCGAAGTCTTCGACCGCGCGCGTGATCTCGACCGGCCGCAGGTCATGGGCGTCATGCCCCGACGCCCGCAGAAGCCGTCGGTCGCGCAGCCGCGCCAACGGCCCATAGGTCGCGCGGTCCGTGACCCGGCGGCCGTCGGCGAGAGAGGTGAGGGTTTTCAGGACGGTCCAGTTCCGACGCCCCCAAGGGAGCAGGTCGAACGGATACCAGTTCAGGAACAGACACGGCACCCCGAACAGCAACGGCACCAGCGACAGCCCGGAACTGGACCCGATGTGGAACGTCGCCGCCGCCGGCAGCAGGACGTCGAGTTCGGCGGACTTCAGGTCCGAGGTTGCGTAATCGACCACGCCGGCCATGGCTGGCAGCGGCGTCATGGTCCGGTCTCCGAGCCGGACCACGCGGTAGCCACGCGCCACCAGTCCCGCCACCGCCGGCAGGCAGCTCGCGATCTCGGCGTTGCGAAGGTCGTGGCGCTCGTTGACGCGGAAGCCTGCCTCCCGGCAGTGCAGCGTCACGATCCGGTCGTCCGGCGCGATGCCGGTCGACGCGAGGAACCGCGCGAGGGCAGGCTGCGAGCGCGCCGGCTGGGCCAGGATTGCCCCGCGGCAATCGCCGGCGCGATCGGCGACGATGCCGCACGCCTCGAAGCAGTCGACGAACCGGCCATCCACCCATTCGAGATGACGGCTGGAATGGCTGTCGGCGAACCCAGTCCAGCCGGGGACGATCTCGACGTCCGGCGACGCCGACAGCATCAAGTCCCACAGGAACCGGTTCGCGATCCGGCCACCCACCACCTTGGCGCCGCGGAAGTCGAAGATCCCCTCGGCCTGTCCGCGGAACAGGAAGGCAAGCAGCACGAGGTGGCCGATGGCGGCGGTCCACTGGGGCCGGAAAACCCGAAAAGCCTCGCCATAGAGGTTGCGGCGGACCCTGCGCATGAACCTGGACACGTTCAGCTCAAGCCGGGCGGCCTGCTCGTTGAGGCCGGCGCTCCTCAGCGCCGAGGCAACGCTCTGCTTGGCAAGGGTCATGCTGTACGCTTCGTCGACGGTGTCGGGGACGGCGTTCTCCGACAGGATGGCGATCAAGCGGTCGAAGTTGTCGCGAGCGTCGGCGAATCGC
>CAYNFA010000675.1:0-2792 GCA_964396345.1 uncultured Thalassobaculum sp. | reverse complement strand
TCGACGTGCTGCGGGTGATGGAGCTGATTCCCCACCGGTATCCGTTCCTGATGGTGGATCGTGTCGAGTCGATCATCCCCGACGTGAGCTGCATCGGGATCAAGAATGTTTCGATCAACGAGCCGTTCTTCCAGGGGCATTTTCCCAAACGTCCGGTAATGCCGGGTGTGCTGATCATCGAGTCGATGGCCCAAACGGCCGGGTGTCTGGTCGTCGCCACGCTCGGACCGGAGTCCGAAGGCAAGCTGGTGTACTTCATGACGGTCGACAACGCGCGGTTCCGCAAGCCGGTGGTGCCCGGCGATCGCATGAAGGTGCATGTGCGCAAGGTTCGCAACCGCGGCCCGGTCTGGAAGTTCGAGGGAGAGGCGCGCGTGGGCGGTGTGCTGGTCGCCGAGGCGACCTTTTCCGCCATGATCCTCGACGCTTGATCCGGAGACAGGGCGTGTCGAGCGAGATACATCCCTCAGCGGTGATCGAATCCGGCGCGGAACTCGGTGACGGCGTGACAATTGGTCCGTTCGCCGTGATCGGCTCGGAGGTTGTGATGGGCGAGGGCTGCCGGATCCACAGCCATGCGGTCGTTGGTGGCCGGACCCGGATCGGAGCCCGGACCGAAATTTTTCCGTTCGCAAGCATTGGGCTTCGCCCGCAAGACCTCAAGTACCGGGGCGAGCCTTCGGAGCTTGTGATCGGCAGCGACACGGTGATCCGCGAACATGTCACCATGAACCCCGGTACCGAAGGCGGCGGGATGGTGACCCGGGTGGGTGATCGTTGCCTGATCATGGTCGGCAGCCATGTCGGCCATGACTGCGACGTTGGAAACGGCGTGATTATGGCCAACAACGCGACGCTCGCCGGTCATGTGCGCGTTCAAGATCACGCGGTTCTCGGCGGGTTGTCGGCTGTTCACCAGTTCGTCCGCATCGGTCGCAACGCCATGGTCGGTGGTGTCACCGGGGTCGAGCGCGACGTGATCCCTTTCGGCTCGGTAGTGGGTGACCGGGCGCGCCTCTCCGGCATCAACATCATCGGCATGCGCCGCCGCGGCTTCGACCGCGACGACATCAACGCCGTTCGCAAGGCTTACCGCCTGCTGTTCGCCTCTGAGGGCACGTTCCAGGAGCGGCTTCAGGAGGTCGCGGACGAGTTCTCCGGCTGCGCTCCGGTGATGGAGATCGTCGACTTTATCCGGGAGGACTCCTCGCGAAAGATCTGTCAGCCGGGAGACGGCGGCGAGTTCTGAGGCGGACATGGGTGGGCTCGGAATCGTTGCGGGCGGGGGCGTCCTGCCCCGGCGAATTGCGGAAACCGCTGCCGCCGGCGGGCGTGAGGTGTTCCTGGTAGCGTTCGAGGGTCACACCGACCCGGCAACGGTCGCCGGCTTTCCGCACGCTTGGCTCAAACTTGGGCAAACGGGTGCCGCGCTGCGGCATTTCCGCAACTCCGGCTGTTCCGAGGTTGTGATGGCGGGTCCGATGAAACGCCCGAGCCTTTCGTCGCTGTCGCTCGATCTCCGCTCGATGTCCGCGCTCGCCAGGGCGGGGACGAGGGTGTTCGGGGATGACGGGCTGTTGTCGGTCATTGTCGAGGAGATCGAACGCGACGGCTTCCGGGTCGTTGGAGTCGAAGCGCTGCTGGGCGGCTACCTGGCGCCTGCGGGACGTCTGGCTGGTCCAGTCCCGGGCGAGGCCGATGAGATCGATATCGCGCGCGGTATCGCCGTGCTGCGCGCGCTTGGCGGAGCGGATATCGGCCAGGCCGTGGCCGTTCAGGAGGGTCTGGTGCTGGCGGTTGAGGCGATCGAAGGGACCGATGCGATGATCGCGCGGGCCGGGTCGCTTCGACGCGCCGGGCTCGGGCCGGTGCTGGTCAAGGGAAGCAAGCCGGGACAGGAGCAACGCGCCGATCGGCCCACCGTCGGCGAAGGTACGGTAGCCGCCTCGGTCGCTGCGGGTTTCCGTGGAATCGCGATCGAGGCTGGATCCACCTTGATCGTGGACCGCCCCACCACCGTCCGTGCGGTCGAGGACGCCGGCCTGTTTCTGGTGGCGCGCAGCTTCGCCGACCTCGCATGATCGATCAGGAGGTCCCTCTGATCTACCTGATGGCCGGCGAGGCGTCGGGCGACGTCCTCGGCGCCGGCCTGATGCGGTCGCTGCGGTTGGCGATGGGTGGGCAGATCCGATTCGCCGGCCTTGGTGGCGAGGCGATGGCCTCGGAAGGGCTCGACAGCCTGTTTCCCATTTCCGAAATGGCGGTCATGGGACTGGTCGAAATTCTTCCCAGAGCACCCCACCTGCTGCGCCGAGCCCGACAGACGGCGGACGACGCCTGGAGCCGCGAGCCGGTGGCAGTCGTGTCGATCGACTCCAAGGCGTTCACGATGCGGGTGCAGAAGCGATTGTTCCAGCGCCGCGCAAAGGAGGGCGGGAAGGGGCCAAAGCTGATCCACTGGGTTCCGCCGACGGTGTGGGCGTGGCGACCGGGCAGGGCGGCGGTGATCGCTCGCCACCTCGATCACCTGATGACCCTGTTTCCGTTCGAGCCGCCGAATTTCGAAGTGCACGGACTCAGCACCACGTTCGTCGGCCACCCGGCGGCGGTTCAGCCGGCCGGCAACGGCGCCGCCTTCCGCGGCCGGTTCCGGCTTCCGAAGGGTGCGCCGGTGCTGGGCGTGATGCCGGGCAGCCGTCCGGGAGAGGTCAAGCGTCTGCTACCGGTGTTTCGCGACGTGGTCGCCCGCCTCGCCGGCCGCTACCAGTCGCTCCAGGTGGTGATCCCGACGG
>CAYNFA010000674.1:0-2801 GCA_964396345.1 uncultured Thalassobaculum sp. | reverse complement strand
CCCCCCGCAGGAGCAGAACGGCGACAACGCCCCGGTCAGCGCCGCCAGCACGACCATCGTCGGCAGGTTGCCGGTGAACGCCCGGGCGATCAGCCCGTCGGCGCCGCTTGCCTTGGCATAGGCGGCGACGCCGATGGAGAGCGCCAGGAACAGCGACACACCTATCAGCGCATCGCCGGTGAACCGGAGACTTACCAGGGCCTGCTCAGGCGACAGTGCAGCCAGCGCCGTCAGCACCAGCAGGAAGGCGATCAGGACCGGGTCGATTCGACCGGCGAGACGCCGGGTCGCCAACGCGATATCCGTCATCGTATTTCTCCATTATTCCTAAGAAGTTCGACATATATGGCCAAAAAAAGGGTCATGCCGCGTCGCTCTTCGCCTCGCTTGCCCGAGCGTCCGCGCAGCACTCCCGCGCGAGGAAGCCGAGCGTCTCGTTCATGCTGTCGAAATTGGCGTGGCAGTTCAGCGTCGTGCCATCGCGCTCCTGACGCACGAGGTCGACCGCGATGAGCTTGTGCAGGTGGTGGGACAAGGTCGACCGCGCGGTTCCGGTGCGGCGCTGCAACTCGCCCACGGGCAGACCGTGGCGGCCGGCCCGCACCAGGATCCGGAACACCTCCAGACGGGTCTCATTGCCCAGCGCCTCGAGGCGGACTGCGATCGTTTTCGTGTCCATTCGACGAACATAGGACGGCGGCGCAATTCGATCAACGGTATTCCCAAGAATTTCGTCACATGCTCTGATGCGCTCGACCATCCTCGAATGGACGCCGGCCCCGGCACCGTGAAAGGATGCCCCGCACGCCCCGCCGGAGTTCGACTCCTTGCCCACCCTTCCGCCGACTGCCTCGCCCGGCCGCACGATCCTGGCCCTTGCCTTCGCCGAGACTCTGGTCTGGGCGGGGGTGTTCTACATCTTCCCGGCGCTGCTGGCGCATTGGGAGGCCGACCTCGGCTGGTCGAAACCCACCCTCTCCGGCGCCTTCACCGCCGCCCTGGTCACCTCGGCGCTGTGCGCACCGATCGCCGGACGGATGATCGACGCCGGCCACGGCCGCCGGATGCTGATCGGAGGCGCCGTCGGTGCCGGCGTGCTGATCGGGCTGGTCGGGGTTATGCGCGAGCCATGGCAGTTCTACGCGCTTTGGTTCGCCCTCGGCGCCTGCATGTCGGCCTGCCTGTACGAACCCTGCTTCGCCTTCCTGACCCGTACCCGCGGCGGCGACGCGCGGCGGGCGATCACCCGCATCACGCTGATCGCCGGTCTCGCCGGCACGCTGTCGTTCCCGGCCGCCAACGTGCTGGCCGAGCTGTACGACTGGCGGGCCGCCACCAGCGCGTTCGCCGCCGCCATACTGCTGATCGCGGTGCCGCTGTTCGCTTATGGGACGCGGCCGGTGCCGGCGGCGGATCCCACGCCGACGGCGACCGGCGGCGCCGCCGACGGCGCCGGACTGCAGGCGGCGATGCGCCGGCCGACCTTCTGGCTGCTGGCGGTGGCGTTCTCGATGATCGCCCTGACCCACGGCATCCTGATCACCCACCTGCTGCCGATGCTGGACGAGCGCGGCGTGTCGACGTCGGTCGCGGTGCTGGTCGCCTCCGGGATCGGGCCGATGCAGGTGGCCGGACGATTGGCGATGATGGCGGTCGAGAAGCACGTGTCGATGAACACCGTCTGCGCCTGCTCCTTCGTGTTCATGCTGGCAGCCTCGACCGCGCTGATCGGGGCCGGCGCGATCCCGCTGTTGCTGGTGGCGTTCGTCGTCCTGCAGGGGGCCGGCTACGGCGTGACCAGCATCACCCGGCCGGTGGTCACCGCCAACCTGCTCGGGCGCAACGGCTTCGGCGCGATCTCGGGCGCCCTGGCGCTGCCGTTCATGGGCGCGACCGCCATCGCGCCGACCCTGGCGGCGGCGATCTGGACGGTCGGCGGCTATGATCTCGTCCGGCTGGCGGTGCTGTCGCTGGTCGGCGTGGGTGGAATCAGCTTCCTGCTGGCGGCGCTGTCGGCCCGCCGCCGCTGAGCGGCGCAAGGAAGCCCGGTGCGCCCGGCGCCAAGTGCGGCTACAGTTTTGGGCAACGACGGTCCGCCATCGCCTGGAGGACGACATGAACGCCCGTTTCGACCGCGCCCGCGAGGACGTCGGCAACATCGTCCATCTCGAGCACGTCAACCTCCTGATCCCCGACCAAAGGCTGGCCACGCTGTTCTATGTCGTCGGGCTCGGCCTGACGCGCGATCCCTACCTTATGGTCGGCGACACCAACATGTGGGTGAACGTCGGCCGCAGCCAGATGCACCTGCCGTCGCGCCAGCCGGTGACCCAGCGCCTGCGTGGCACCGTCGGTCTCGTGGTCGCCGACCTCGACCGGCTGGAGCGCTCGCTGGCGGGCGTCCGCGTGGCTCTCGCCGACACGGCATTCGGGTTCCGCCGTACCGACGGCGCTCTGGCCGCCACCTGCCCCTGGGGCAATCGCTTCCGCTGCCACGCTCCCGACCCGGCGTTCGGGCCGATCGACCTCGGCATGCCCTACGTCGAGTTGGACGTGCCGCCCGGCACCGCCGACCGCATCGCGGCGTTCTACGAAGCCATCCTCGGTGCGCCGTCGCGGGTCGACGAGCCGGACGGCGTCCCGTGCGCGACCGTTCGCGCCGGCGCCCACCAGAGCCTGCGGTTCCGCGAGACCGACGCGCCGGTGCCGGATTACGATGGCCATCATGTCGCGATCTACATCGCGGATTTCTCGTCGCCCTACCGGAAGCTGCAAGACCGCCATCTGGTATCCGTCGAGAC
>CAYNFA010000673.1:0-2804 GCA_964396345.1 uncultured Thalassobaculum sp. | reverse complement strand
CCCGCTGCTGCGCCAGCGGGTCGCCAAGCTGGTGGCGCGCGCCGGCTTCCGGCCCGCCAGCCACGACGGCAAGGCGCTGGTCAACCTGCTGGAGACCTTCCCACGCGACGAGTTGTTCCAGGCCAGCGAGGACGAGCTCTACGAGACCGCGATCGGCGTGCTGCACCTGCAGGAACGCCAGAAGACCGCCCTGTTCGTGCGCCGCGACGCGTTCGAGCGCTTCGTCTCGGCGCTGGTCTACGCGCCGCGCGATCACTTCAACACCCAGCTTCGGATGACCTTCCAGGGCATCCTGGAGCGGGCCTTCAACGGGCAGGTGTCGGCGTTCTACACCCAGATGTCAGACTCGATGCTGGCGCGGCTGCACTTCATCATCACCACCACCCGCGGCGAGGTGCCCGAGGTCGACGTCGACGACCTGCTGGCGCGCCTGGTCGCGGCCGGCCGCTCCTGGCCGGACAAGCTGCACGACGCGCTGGTCGAGACCCGCGGCGAGGAGTCCGGCAACCATCTGCTCCGGCGCTACGGACAGGCGTTCCCGACCAGCTACCGCGAGGCCTACACCGCCCACGCCGCGATCTTCGACATCGACCGGATCGAGGAGCTGGGCGCCGGCCGCGAGCTCGGCATGAACCTGTACCGCCCGGTCGGGGCGGACGACGACGTGCTACACCTCAAGCTGTTCCACGCCGGCTCGCCGGTGCCGCTGTCGGACGTCATGCCGATGCTGGAGAACATGGGGGTGCGGGTGCTGTCGGAGGTGCCGTTCGAGGTGGCGCCCGGCAACGCCGCCGACGGCGTCTGGATCCACGACTTCGCGATGCGGCTGCGCGACGGCGGCGACATCGACCTCGGCGAGATCAAGCAGCCGTTCCAGGAGGCGTTCGCGGCGGTCTGGACCCGGCGGATGGAGAACGACGGCTTCAACAGCCTGGTGCTGGGAGCCGGACTGACCTGGCGCGAGGTCACGGTGCTGCGGGCCTACGCCAAGTACTTGCGGCAGGCGGCGTTCACGTTCTCGCAGGAGTACATGGAGGAGGCGCTGCGGCGCTACCCGAAGATCGCCCGCCGGTTGGCAAGGCTGTTCGTGGCGCGCTTCGATCCTGACATCGACGCCGACCAGCGCGCGGCGCGTTGCCTGGAGCTGACCGCGGCTATCGATGCCGGCCTGGAGCGGGTGCTCAATCTTGACCAGGACCGCATCCTGCGGCGCTTTCTGAACCTGATCCAGTCCAGCTTGCGCACCAATTTCTTCCAGCCGGGCGCCGACGGCCAGCCCAAGGACTACCTGTCGATCAAGCTCGACAGCCGCGCCGTCGAGGAGCTGCCGCTGCCGCGCCCGCTGGTCGAGATCTGGGTGTACTCGCCGCGCGTCGAGGCCGTCCACCTGCGGGGTGGCAAGGTGGCGCGCGGCGGTATCCGCTGGTCCGACCGGCGCGAGGATTTCCGCACCGAGATCCTGGGCCTGATGAAGGCCCAGCAGGTCAAGAACGCGGTCATCGTCCCGGTCGGCTCGAAGGGCGGCTTCGTGGTCAAGCGCCCGCCGACCGGCGGCACCCGCGAGGAGATCCAGGCCGAAGGCATCGAGTGCTACAAGATCCTGATGCGGGGGATGCTCGACATCACCGACAACATCGCCGGGCCGGATGTGGTGCAGCCGCCGCGGGTGGTGCGCTACGACGACGACGACCCGTATCTGGTGGTCGCCGCCGACAAGGGCACGGCGACGTTCTCGGACATCGCCAACGCGGTCAGCCAGTCCTACGGCTTCTGGCTCGACGACGCCTTCGCGTCGGGCGGCTCGGCCGGCTACGACCACAAGAAGATGGGCATCACCGCCCGCGGTGCCTGGGAATCCGTCAAGCGCCACTTCCGCGAACTCGGGCGCGACATCCAGACCGAACCGTTCACGGTGGTCGGCGTCGGCGACATGTCGGGCGATGTGTTCGGCAACGGCATGCTGCTGTCGAAGGAGATCCGTCTGCTCGGCGCGTTCAACCACCTGCACGTGTTCGTCGATCCCGATCCGGACCCGGTGGCCAGCTGGGCCGAGCGCGATCGGTTGTTCGATCTGCCGCGCTCCAGCTGGGCCGACTACGATGCCGCGCTGATCTCACGGGGCGGCGGCGTTTTCGAGCGCAGCGCCAAATCGATCCGCTTGACATCCGAGATCAAGGCGCTGTTTGGCATCGCCACCGACACCGTCACGCCGAACGACCTGATCAAGGCGATGCTGGCCGCCGAGGCCGACCTGCTGTGGTTCGGCGGCATCGGGACCTACGTCAAGGCGAGCCGCGAATCCGCCGCCGAGGTCGGCGACCGGGCTAACGACGGGGTCCGAATCGACGCCACGCAGATCCGCGCCAAGGTGGTTGGCGAGGGCGCCAATCTGGGCGTCACCCAGCGCGCCCGCGTCGAGTTCGCGCTGCGCGGCGGCCGCATCAACACCGATGCCATCGACAACTCCGCCGGCGTCGACTGCTCCGACCACGAGGTCAACATCAAGGTCCTGCTCGGCGCGGTCGTCGCCGACGGCGACATGACCTTGAAGCAGCGCGACGCGCTGCTGGAGACCATGACCGACGAGGTTGCCCAGCTCGTGCTGCGCGACAACTACGAGCAGACCCAGGCGCTGTCGCTCGCGGAGTTCCGCGGCACCGCGATTCTGGATGCCCAGTGCCGGCTGATCCGTGAACTCGAGCGTGGTCACCTCAAGCTGAACCGAGCGATCGAGTTCCTGCCCGACGACGAGGCGCTGGCCGAGCGGGCAGCCGCCGGGGTCGGGCTGACCCGGCCGGAAACCG
>CAYNFA010000672.1:0-2814 GCA_964396345.1 uncultured Thalassobaculum sp. | reverse complement strand
GGTCCACATGGAGGCCGAGTGGAACCCGCGCGACCCGGTCGCCGAGACACACTGGCTGCACGCCCTGCACGACCGCACCGGCTGGCCGCACGCTGTGGTCGGGCAGGCCTGGTTGGCCCGCGACGACATCGCGGACGTGCTGAAAGGCCACGCTGCCTGCCCGCTGGTCCGTTCGGTGCGCCAGAAGCCGTCAGCGGCCGCCTCGCCGGCGGCGTTCGTCGCGGCGGCGCCAGGCTCGATGGCAGACCCTGCGTTCCGGGCCGGCTACCGCCTGCTGGCACAGCACGGGCTGCATTACGATCTCCAGACGCCGTGGTGGCATCTGGGCGAGGCGGCCGATCTGGCCCGCGATTTCCCGGATACCCTGGTCATCCTGAACCACACCGGCCTGCCGTCCGACCGCTCGCCGGCCGGATTAGGCGGCTGGCGGGAGGCGATGGCGAGGTTTGCCGCGCAGCCCAACACCGCGGTGAAGATTTCCGGCATCGGCGTGCCCGGCCAGCCTTGGACGCCGGACCTCCAGCGCGGGGTCGTGCTCGACACCATCCGGCTGTTCGGGCCGGAGCGCTGCATGGTCGCCAGCAACTTCCCGGTCGATTCGCTGTGCGCGAGCTACTCGGCGATCTTCTCCGGCCTGAAGGAGATCACCGCCGCGCTGCCCGCGGCGGCGCGCAGGGCGGTGTTCCACGACACCGCGGTGCGGATCTATCGGCCGGCATAGGTCGATCGGAAGTTGACCGGTTGTTTTTACATGCTCATCTGGCCCGGGCCGCTCCACGGCGCTACTTTGTCGGTAACACCCGACGAGGCGGAGCGGTCGACCAGCTGGTGGACGACAGTCACCCCACCCATGCTTCTTATCTGGAAGGCCAGCGGCTGGTCCGTCGGGCGATGAACCCGCCGATCCGGGCAGTGCTTGAGCATTGGCTGGGGCTTCACGACCGGGCTCGGTTGCCGGCGCGCGAGGATCTGGATCCGGTCGACCTGCCGCGGCACGTCTTTCCGTATCTGTTTCTGCTCGAGAGGCGTGACGCAGGCCTCTGGCGATTGCGGCTGACAGGGTCTCACGTCGTTACGGGCCTCGGCCACGACTTCACCGGCTGCGATCTGGTCGACGAGCAGATTCCGAGCATCTCACAGTCGCGAACCGCCCGGTTGCTGCCGTCGATCCTGGAGACCGGGCTGCCGGCGCACTTTCACGGCCGGTCGGAATTCCGCTTCCTGGTTTATGACGACCACGAGCAGATCCTGCTGCCGTTCCGTCACCTGAACAGCGCCACGGTCGACGTCGTCCTGGGGGCGATCGTTTACGAGGGTTTGGACGAACCTTACGGGCCGGGTTCGGCGTGGTAGCGGGCCGGCACAGCGCGTCGTGCCGGCCCGCAATCCGATCCGGCTCACCGTTCACCCCATCAGCGTCCGAGGCAGCCAGGTGATGATCTCCGGCCAGATCAGGAACACCGCCACCGTGATGAAGTCGGCCACCACGAAAGGCCCTACACCCCGAAACACGGTGGAGATCGGAATGTCCGGGCGCACCGCCGCCACCACGAAGCAGTTCAGTCCGATAGGGGGCGTTACCAGACAGACCTCCGCCATCTTCACCACGATGATCCCGAACCATATCGAATCGTAGCCGAGCGCCATGACCGCCGGGTACACCACCGGCAGGGTCAGCAGCAGCATGCCGATCGCGTCCATGAACATGCCAAGGACCGCGTAGGCGAGCAGGATGCAGACCATCACCACCCACGGCTCGAACGGCAGCGAGGCGATGAAATTCGTGAACTGCTCGGGCAAACCGGCGAAGCCCAGGAACCGGACAAAGATCAGCACGCCCCAGATCAGGCTGAAGATCATCACCGTGAGCTTGGCGGTATCCAACAGTGACTCCCGGAGCCCCGGCCAGCGCATGCCCTTGGCCACCGCCATCAGGAAGACCACGAAGGCCCCGAGCGCGCCCGCCTCGGTCGGCGTCGCCCAGCCGAGGTACATCGCGGTGAAGATGATCACCACGACCGCGATCACCGGGAAGGTGCCGGGGACCGCCTTGATCCGGTCCGACCAAGTGTAGCCGCGGATCGGCGGGCCGACCTTGGGATCGATCTTCGCCCAGATCAGGATGATGCCGACATAAATGAGAGCCGACACCAAGCCGGGGATGAATCCGGCGAGCAGCAGCCGTCCAACCGATTCCTCCACGATGATCGCGTAGATGACCAGAATCGCGCTCGGCGGTATCAACGTCGCGAGCGTGCCACCAGCCGCCACCACGCCGGCCGCAATGCTGCGCTTGTACCCAGCCGCCAGCATCTCCGGAATCGCGACGCGCGAGAACACCGCCGCGGTAGCGGTCGACGCCCCTGACACTGCCGCGAACCCGGCGGTCGCCATCACCGACGCGACCGCGAGACCGCCCGGTAGCCAGCCAAGCCACTTGCGGGCCGCGTCGAACAGCGACTGGGTGATGCCGGCGTGAAACGCGAGAAAGCCGATGAGAATGAACATCGGCAGAACCGACAGGGTGTAGGTGACCGACTTCGAGTGCGGGATCGTGCCGACCATCCCGGCTCCGGCCTCCCAGCCGATCATCGCGATCAGGCCAACCATGCCGACGACCGAGGCGGCGATGTACACGCGCACCCCGATGACCACCATGATTAGGAGGGCGATGACGCCGAGGATGCCGATGGTGTCGTTGCTGAGTTCCGTCACGCGCCGGTCCTCCCCGAGGGGCTGTCCCGACGGGTATCAAGCGCCCCGGCCTCGGCGGCCTCCTCCTCGGCGAGCCGCCGTACATTGGCGATCAGCGGC
>CAYNFA010000671.1:0-2823 GCA_964396345.1 uncultured Thalassobaculum sp. | reverse complement strand
GGGTCAGCGCCTTGCGGATACGCTCCTGATGGTCAACGCCCGGCATCGCCATTGGTTGCCTCGCTACACCCGACGGGCAACCTTGGACACTCTGCGCGAACTTCGTCGAGGCCGGCAGGTTGTCGTGCGGCATCAGGGCGTTCCAGAGCCTCAGAAGCTTGAGATGCAAACCGTGCGCCCGAGTGTGGTCACCAGCCTTCACCGCTTCCCACAGGTCGACCGATGGCCGCGGTGCCGCCGACAGGATGGCGGCGATCGAACCGTGGGCACCAAGCGCGTAGGACGGGTACATCAGCGCGTCGACGGCGCTGTAGATCATCTTGCCGGGCTTCACGTCGGCCATCAGGTCGGCAAACAGTTTCAGGTCGCCGGCCGACTGCTTGACGCCGATGACGTCCGGCACCTCATCCATGATCCGGAGCAGCAGAGCCGGCGACAGGTAGGTCCACGGGACAACGTTGTAGATGATGATCTTCTGACCGGTTTCGCCGGCCAGCGTGCGGAAGTGCTCGACCATCGACTCGTCGCTCGGCCGGAACAGATAGTGCACCGGTGTGACCTGCAGCGCGGCGACCTTGCAATCTCTTACCATTCTGCCGCGCCGGACCGCCTCGCGCGTGCTGTCGGTGATGATTCCGGCGATCACCGGGACCCGTCCGGCCGCCGCCTGGACAGCCGCCTGGACCAGGTCGCGGAACTCCTCGGCCTCGAGGGTCTGCCCCTCGCCGGTCGATCCACCGACGGCGACGCCGTGTGCGCCGTTGGCGATCAGCCAACCGATCTGGGCGGTGGCAGCGGCGAAATCGATGTCACCAGAAGCGTCGAACGGGGTCGTCGCCGGCGGGATGACCCCCATCAAGTCGACCATGAATTCCTCCCAAGTTTATTTATTTTCAGCTTTTTGCACGGTACTCTTCATCTAAATTCGTAGTATCGGCACTGCCGCCCGACCCGACTTCGAACAGGACCGACCGCGCTGTCGGGTTCCAAGACAGTCGGACGAACCGGGGCGCAGAGCAACGGCTTGATTGCATGAATCAACCATGATCAGCCGCCCGGGCCGCCGTTAGCGTTCGCCGGTACCGCCCCGCCCGCCTGAAAAGGCCCGCTCATGACTCTCTCCAACCCTGTCGACGATAGCTTCCGCCGCCAGGCCGACGCTTGCCGGGACCTTGGCTCGGCGTTCAACGCCCTGGTGTGCGACCTGCTGCGCGAGCGGCTGGAGCCTGTCGGTGCCTTTGGACACCGCATCCGGCTCTGGCCGGGCGATCCGGTCGCCGACGCGCTGGCGTTGCGGGCCTGTGGCGCGCTGCACGCCCTCGCCCGCTCAGGCGACTGCCCCGCCCTGAGGTCGGTGTACCCGTCGGCAAACGGGGACTCGGAAGCCGTGTGGGGCGGCGTCCAGGTGGCGATCCACGACCATGACGGATTCCTCGCCGCCTATCTCGACAGCCCGCCGCAGACTAACGAGGTATCGCGGTCGTCATCGATCCTCGGCGGCTGCCTGACGGTCGCCGAGGCCTCCGGCATGCCGATTGAGGTTTACGAGATCGGGTCCAGTGCCGGGCTGAACCTCGGGTTCGACCGCTGGCGCTACGATTTCGGCGGCAGGTCGTGGGGGGACGAGGACGCGGCGGTCCGGATCGTCTCGCGCTGGGAGGGGCACGCCCCCCTGGCGGCGCGGCTGCGGGTCGTCCACCGCGAAGGCTGCGACCGCAACCCGCTCGACCCCGCCAGCGCCGCCGATCGCGAACGCCTGCTGTCGTATATCTGGCCCGACCAGGCCGAACGCCTGGCCCGAATCGAGGCGGCGCTGACCGTCGCGGTCGCCGCCGGAACCAAGGTCGACAAGGCCGACGCCGCCGGCTGGGTCGAAGCCCGGTTCACCGGTCCCGGCACGCCCCATCGGGTGCGCCTCCTCCTTCACACGGTCGTCTGGCAGTACCTGCCGGCCGGCACCCAGGTCCGGATCGAGGCGGCGATGCGGGCTGCCGGCCGGGCTGCAACCGCCGATCGTCCGGTGGCCTGGTTGCGCGTCGAACCCGACGGCGTTCCAGGATCCGCCGGCATTCGGCTCACGCTTTGGCCGGGAGGCGAGACCCGCCTTCTCGGGCGCGCCGACTATCACGGCCGATGGAACCGGTGGCATCCGAACGGGTGCTGAACCGGTCAGGTTTGCCGCCGACGCCCGCACGGCTAGACTGCGGCATGATCGAGATCGATGGCGTGTGCAGGATTCCCGACGACGAGATCGAGCTCTCGTTCATCCGCGCCGGCGGGCCGGGCGGGCAGAACGTGAACAAGGTCGCCACCGCCGTGCAGCTGCGCTTCGACGCCCGCCGTTCGCCGTCGCTGCCGCCCCAGGTCAGGGCCAGGCTGGAGCGGATAGCGGGGTCGAAACTGACCAAGGACGGTGAGATCGTCATCACGGCAAACCGTCACCGCACGCAGTTGGCAAACCGCGAGGACGCGGTCGCCCGGCTTGTCGAGATGATCCGCCGGGCGGCGGTAAGACCCACCTTCCGCGTGCCAACCCGACCCAGTCTCGCCGAGCGACGGCGCCGCCTCGAAGGCAAGACCCACCGGGCCCGCATCAAGGGGCTTCGAAAGGACAACGCCGGCTCGGAAAGCTAGGGCGCCATCCCGAGCAGCGTCACCGGAATTGCGCACCGCCGTCGACGTCGACCACCGTGCCGGACAGATAGTGCACAAGCGGCGACGCCAGCATAACCGCCATCGCGGCAATCTCCGACGGCTCCGCCACGCGGTCGAAGGGCAGCCGCCCCAGCATCTCCTGCCAGCGCGACTCGTCGCCAAGTTCGT
>CAYNFA010000670.1:0-2826 GCA_964396345.1 uncultured Thalassobaculum sp. | reverse complement strand
CTCCAGCACGCGGTCGGCCCAGTCCTCGACACCGAGGCCGCGCTCGTCGTCGCGGGTCTCGTAGACCGGCTGCCAGTAGCGCCGCTCGCGCCTTTTGCCGTCGGCTTCGATGCTCAAGGTGGTTGCCGGAGGCAGCTTGCGCACCCCCTTGAAGATCGTGCGCGGCGCCGGCACCACGGCGTGGAAGTTCATGAAGTGATTGAACGCTACCGGATCGATTTCCGTCGAAACACCGCCTGCCTTCAACAGGGCCGGCAGGCTCGAGGCGAACCGCAGCCCGCCCGGCACCTCCGCGAGGTACATCGGCTTGATGCCCAGGCGGTCGCGCGCCAGCGTCACCGTCCCGGAGCCACGCTCCCAGACCGCGAAGGCGAACATCCCGGCGAAACGCTCGACGCAGGCCGGTCCCCATTTGTGGAACGCCTTGAGAATGACCTCGGTGTCACCGTCGGAAAAGAAGCGGTAGCCCGCCGCCTCGAGGTCGCGCTTCAGTTCCCGGTAGTTGTAGATCGCGCCGTTGTAGACGATCGTCAGGCCAAGTTCAGCATCGACCATCGGTTGTTGCGCCCGATCCGACAGGTCGATGATCGACAGTCGCCGGTGCGCGAGGCCGACCCGGTCCTGCAGGAACAGGCCCTCGGCATCGGGACCGCGGGTGACCATGGCGTTCGCCATGATCGCGAGGCACTCGGGCGACGCGGAGCCCCCGTCGAACCGGATTTCGCCGGCCAATCCACACATGGTTCGCTGCCTGACAGTGAAGGGTCCACCCTATGTGGTGCAGAAGGATCGTCGTTGAACCCTAGCAAGCAATATAGCTGTAATTGTTGAGTTAAACCCTGAGAAAAATCGCACCGCCAAAATCCACCACAATCAATACAAATCATCCTGTTGACGGCGCGCGATGCGGTTTCACGAATTCAATACAGATATTACGAACCATTTTAAATAACTTGAATTATCATAATATTCATTTTTTGTTTTTTGGCACCACGCGTTAACCATGCTGGCCATCGCGGCGTCGGCATGATGAAATCACCATCTGGCGGCGGCAGCCTGAATGCCAACGCCGCAACCGGACACCCGGAACAACCAAAACGTTTGGGAGGAACGCATGCCACGCTGGACACCCCTGGCCGCGATCGCCTTGGCCGCCACCCTGTCGGCCAGCCCCGCCCTCGCCCAGGACTGGACGAAATCCAAATGGGGGCCGGACGACGAGATCGGCGCCGCCAACCTGATCACACCGGAATCGGTCCTGGAGGCCGCCAAGCTGGTGAAGACCGGCAAGACCTACAATCTCGGGATCATCGTCGACCCGACCGTGCCGGCCTTCGCGCCGCGCACGATGAGCATCACGGTGCTGCAGCCCAACCAGATTGCCAGCAAGGGTCTCGGCGAGAACGCCATGACCTACAACGACGACATCTTCATGGGCTGGCTCGGCATCGGCCCGCAACTCGACGGCCTCGGTCACATCGGCATCGACCACGTCTACTACAACGGCCACAAGGCCAGCGATTTCGCGAAGGCGAGCGGCCTGACCAAGCTCGGCATCGAGAAGCTGCCGCCGTTCGTGGCCCGCGGCGTGCTGCTGGACATGGCGGAGCATTTCGGCGTCGACATGGTGACCGAAGGCACCCCCTACACCAAGGAGGACATCGTCGCCGCGGCCCGGAAGCAGGGCGTCGAGATTCGCAAGGGCGATGTGGTCCTGTTCCACTCCGGCTGGCTCAACCTGCTGGACGAGGGCACCCGTGACGCCGCCCGCTACGGGTCGTCCGAGCCCGGCCTCGGCAAGTCCGGCGCCGAGTACCTCGCCGAGATCGAGGTGCTGGCCGTCGGCGCCGATACCTGGGGCGTCGAAGCGGTGCCGTTCCCGGCCGGAACCGGCGTGTTCGAGGTTCACCAGATCCTGCTGCCGAAGAACGGTATCTTCATCCTCTAGAACATGGAGACCCGGGAACTGGCGCGCGACCGGGCCTATGAGTTCATGTTCGTCCTCGGCGCGACCCGCATGCGGGGTGCCGTGCAGATGATGATCAACCCGACAGCGATCCGCTGACGGGCCGGCGCCGGCGGAGCTTCGGTCCCGCCGGCGGCCTGCCGCCACCCATGGCCTACGCGAAGACGAACCAGCCGGACTGAAGCTGGGCGGTGGACACCCCGGTCAGGGTGACGGTGTTTCCCATCCCCAGGACGAGAACCGCGTGACCGTCAGCGTTGTCGGCGGACGCCGCCAGCAGCTCCGCGAAGGTGTCGATGGCGGTGCCGTTCGGGTTGGCCGCGATCTGGATGCGATCGCCGGCGGCGCCGTCGAAATCGCCGATCACGTCGAGGCCGCCGTTGGACTGCACGACCACGAGGTCGGCGCCGCTGCCGGTGTGGATCGTGTCGTCGCCGCGGCCGCCGTGCAGCGTGTCGTCGGACACGCCGCCGAGCATGAAGTCGTTGCCCTGGCCGCCGTACAGCAGATCGCTGCCCTGCCCGCCGAACATCGTGTCATCGCCAAGGTTGCCGTACAGGATGTCGTCGCCGATGTTGCCGTAGGCGACGTCGTTGTCCTGACCGCCGAACACGATGTCGGCATCACGCCCACAGAGCCGGCCGGGAGAATCTGGACAGGGTGGTAAGTGGATTTCCTGCCTGAAGGCGGCGAGGGTGCCGCGGCTCAGGAGGGATGCTACGGCGAGACGTGCCCGACGGAACCACCGTGGGCCGTTCAAGGCGAATGTGGCCTTGGCGGCGATCCGTGGCGAGAAGACGGTGGCGGTAAGTCGGGTGAACAAAATCTTAATGCGCCGGAGACCTAGCGTGTCGGCGGCG
>CAYNFA010000669.1:0-2833 GCA_964396345.1 uncultured Thalassobaculum sp. | reverse complement strand
CGTTGATCGACCAGATGTAGCGCTCCATGTTCCCGGTCAGCCGGATCTCGATCTCGCGGGTCGCCTCGCGGTCGGGATAGAGCGGACTCTGGGCTCGCAGGTCGGCGTACGAGAGGAACTTGCCGCCGTTCGCGGCCGCCGGGGTGAGCCCGCTGCCCGGGGCGTAGAACGGGTCGGGCTTCTTGCCCATGGCCATCTTCGAGTGATCCATCGTCGAGTGGTCCATACCGGTCATGGAGCCGTGGCCCATCGCGCCATGGTCCATCCCGCCGTGGGCGCCCGCCATGTCCGACATGGCGAGGATCGGTGGCTCGCGAAGTTCGGGGATTTCGGCCGACATGCCCTCGCGCGGCGCCAGCGTTCCCCGGGCATAGCCGGAGCGCGACATGGCCTCGGCGAACACCGTGTACGCCCGGTCCTCGGTCGGCCGGACGATCACGTCGTAGGTCTCGGACACGCCGATGCGAAACTCGTCGACCTTCACCGGCTGCACGTTGTTGCCGTCGGCCTGCACCACCAGCAGGTCGAGCCCGGGCACACGCACGTCGAAATAGGTCATCGCCGAGGCGTTGACGAAACGCAGCCGCACCCGCTCGCCCGGGGTGAAGAGACCGGTCCAGTTCTGCTCCGGGCTCTTGCCATTGACCAGCAGGGTGTAGCCCTGCACGTCGGCGATGTCGGTGGGCATCATCCGCATGCCGCCCCAATCCAGGCGGTTCTGGACGGTCTCCGTCAGCCCGTCCTCGCGGGCGTCGCGAAAGAAGTCGGCCACGGTGCGCTGCTGACGGTTGTAGTAGTCCGGCATCTTCTTGAGGTTCGAGAGGATGCGCATCGCGCTGTGGTCATGCGAGTCTGACAGCACGACCACGTGCTCGCGGTCGACCTTGAACGGCTCGCGGGCCGTCGGCTCGATCACGATCGCGCCGTAGGCGCCCTCCTGCTCCTGCATGCCAGAGTGGCTGTGGTACCAGTAGGTGCCACTCTGGGTGATCGGGAAACGGTAGGTGAAGGTCTCGCCCGGGGCGATGCCGGGGAAGCTGATGTCCGGGACCCCGTCCTGATCAAACGGCAGGATCAGCCCGTGCCAGTGGATCGACGTCGACTCGTCGAGGTTGTTGGTCACGTTGATCGTGACCGTCTCACCTTCCTTGAATCGCAAGATTGGCCCCGGCGTCTGGCCGTTGTAGGCGATCGCCCGCTTCGGCGTGCCGGAATGGTCGACGGTGACCTGGTCGATGGTGATGTCGTAGGTCGCGGCCGCGGCGTGCGGGGCGGCGACCGGAGCGGTGAGCGCGGCGACGATCGTCACCGCGGCGGCGCCCGGGAAATACCGGTTCATGGCGGCGCCCTCAGGAACCCTGGCGCGGCTTGACCGACATCCGGCCGACCATGCCCGCGTCGTAGTGGCCCGGCACGTTGCAGGCGAACTCAAGCTCGGCGGCCTTGGTGAAGGACCAGACGATCTCGCCGCTCTCGCCCGGCTCCAGCAGGACGCTGTTCGGGTCGTTGTGCTCCATGGTCCTGCCGCCGCCCATGTCCATCTTCATGCGGTCGCGGTTGATCCGGTCAGACTCCAGGACGCCGTGGTCGACCATCATCATCATCTCGTCCTGATGGGCAGCGTGCATGGCGGCGGTGCCGATGTTGAACTCGTGCACCAACTGGCCCTCGTTCTTGACGACGAAGCGCACGGTCTCGCCGGCCTGAACCGGGATCGACTCAGGCTCGAAGAGGTTGTCGCGCATCACCACGGTAACGGTACGGGCGGCCTTGGAGGCCTCGGCGGGCTTGCCAAAGTCGAAGCCGTGGCCATGGCCGTGGCCGCCGCTATGGCTGCCGGCGGCGAGGGCGCCGGACAGGCCGAGGGCCGTGCCGGCCGCGAGCACGAGCGGGAACAGAATGCGGGATTTCATGGAGTCGCTCCGAGAATTGATGGGTGCCTGACGGACGGCCGGCGGCCGACCTCGCTGCGATCCGGCCGATCCGGCCGGGTCGGTTTGTCAGATGGTTCTCGGAGGACGGTCCGCTACCGGCAGGTCGACGCTGTGAAGCGCCCGCACCAAGGCGGCTACCCCAATCGGCGCCTGCCGCTCGGGGACCGGAACCAGCGGGGCACTCACCAGTATGCTTCCTCCGCCGCATGCCGCCGCGGTGAGGCAGCATTGGCCAACCGGAAGGTGGTGGTCCGGGGATCCGCCGCTGTCGGACGGCGCCTGGATAGCCGAGGCCTCCGCCGCCCGGCCGGTCACCGCTTCGTGCCCCGTGTGCGCCAGGGACACGCCGGGCGCGCTGGCGACTGCAAGCGTGAGCAGCACAAGCAGGACGTTCAGGAAACGTGGCACGACAGCTTATGCTCCTGCGGTTCAGTGACGAAGATGGTGGTTACAGCAGGGGAAGGTCAACCGCCGCCCGGCACTTTTGACGAATCTAAGCCTTCGGGCGGTTCACGTCGCTCTGGCTGAACCTTGCCATGCTGGCGTAGCCGCGCACCACCGCCTCCAGTTCCTCGCGGGTGGCGACGTCGTCGAGCTTCTCGAAGCCGTCCGGCGCCCGCTCCTCGACCAGGTCGATGACCTGCTCGGGGCCGCCCTTGCGGTTGGTGCGCACGATCTCGGCGGTGGTCGGCAGCCGCTCGGCCTCATAGGCCTTGAGCGCCGCCTCGACATCGCCGCCGCAGTCCGCCAGCTTTGCGGCAAGGCAGCAGGCGTCGAGGATCGCCTGGCTCGCCCCGTTCGAGCCGACCGGGTACATCGGGTGGGCGGCGTCGCCGAGCAGGGTGACCCGCCCGAACGACCAACGCTCGACCGGGTCGCGGTCGCACATCGGGTACTCG
>CAYNFA010000668.1:0-2836 GCA_964396345.1 uncultured Thalassobaculum sp. | reverse complement strand
GCGCTACTCGCCGCGGTCGATGTGGTGGTGGCGGCGCGCACGGCGAACTGCGCGTTCGCGGCGGCGGTCGGCACGCCGACCGTCCGTGTCGCGCAGAGCTTCAACCGGATCACCGACGGCCGCGACCTGTTCTTCGCCAACATGTGGCCCTCGCTGCCGAGGGAGCATGGCTTCGATCCCAGAAGCGCGGCCGCGGTGGCGGCCGCGCTTCTGGCCGAGCGCGTCGCCGGGCGATGAATGCGCCGGCGGCCATCGAGGCCGCGCTGCGGGGCGCGCTGGCGCTGCATGGCGCCGGGCGCATATCGGAGGCTCGGGCAGCCTACGAGGCGGTGCTGGCACGCGCTCCGGACCAGCCGGACGCGCTGCACCTCCTCGGTACTTTGCTGGTGCAACTCGGCCGACCGACCGAAGCGGTGCCGCTCATCGAGCGGGCGGTCCGTCGGCTGCCACGGTCGGCGGTGTATCGCAGTCATCTGGCCGACGCGCTGGCGGCGTGCGGGCGGGGCGGCGAGGCGGAGGCATCGTGGCGTGAGGCTGTCCGCTTGGCTCCGAACGACGCCGAGGCGAACTTCAATCTTGCAGGGCACCTGGCACAGGCCGGCCGGTGGCGGGAGGCCGAGCCGCTCGCGCGACGGGCAGTGGGATTGTTGCCGAACTCGGTGCCAGCACGGTTCCGCCTCGGGCTCGTTCTCGAAGCGCTCGGCCGGTCGAGCGACGCGCTGGCGCAGTTCCGTTCAGCGGCTCGGGGGGCGCCGCTGGAGCGCGACATCCACCGGCGGGTGCTGGCGACCGCCATGGCGGCGGCGGAACCGGCGATCGCGTGGCGGGCGGTGCAGCGCGGTGCGGTTCTGAAGCCCGACGCTGCCGACAATTTTATCGCCGTGGAGGCGATCGGCCGGACCGCGGGCGATTCCGCCGAGAAGTCCCGCTGGGCGCGCCGGGGGGCGGTCGCCGCGCCGGACGTCGCGTTCATCCGCGCGATTGCGGCGGGTTACCGGATCGACCGGCACGACTGCCCGGGGGCCCTGGACGAGGCGCGGCGGGCCATCATGGTGGGCCCGGACGCCGTGCTCGGCTACACGGCGCGGGCGCGCGCCGCCCAGATCGTGCCGCGCTTCGATGTCTCACGCCAGATCGTGCGCTGGGGCCTTTGCCTTGCGCCCACCGACGCCGAACTCACCTACCAGTACGCCCAGGTCGAGAAGGCCAGCGGGGATCTGGCACGCGGCTGGGCGCTGGAGGAGAATCGCGTTCGCAGCGTCCGGTTTCACCGGACCGCGGCACTGCCAGCGCGCTGGGGCGGGCCGGGCACGGATGCCGGCCGCCTGCTGGTGGCAACCGAGCAGGGGATCGGCGACGAACTGCTGTTCATGTCCTGCCTGCCGGACCTGCTGAACGATGTCAGCAATCCGGTGGTCGAGCTCGACGCCCGGCTTCACCCGCTGTTCCTCCGCAGCTTTCCCGGCATCGAACTGGTGCCGCGACAGGCGTTCCGGTTCGAGGGCGGACGGGTGGTGTTCGACTACACCCGCGTCCGGCGCGAGTGCGGCATCAGCCACTATATCCACGCCGGAAGCCTGCCCGGCCTCTATCGCGCCGATCGCGACCGGCCGGCGACTCGGAAAAGCTACCTGGTCGCGGATCCCGTTGCGGTGGCCGCGTGGCGTGAGCGCCTCGACGCGCTGGGTCCGGAACCGAAGGTCGGGATCTGCTGGCGCAGCGTGGTCGCCTCCGCCATCCGCACCAACTACTACGCCCCGCTCGCCGCCTGGGAACGGGTGGTGAGAGTGCCCGGGATCCGCTTCGTCGCGCTGCAGTACGACGAGTGCCGCGCCGAACTCGCGGCGATCCGCGAGCGCACCGGCGTGGATGTCTGGCTGCCGGACGGGCTTGACCAGATGGATGACCTGGACGGCACGGCGGCGCTGATCGCGGCCCTCGATGCCGTTGTGTCGGCCCCCACTTCCGTCTGCATGGCGGCGGCGGCCTTGGGCGTCTCCACCCTGCGGGTGGCTCCGAGCACCTACTTCATCGGCAAGACCCACGACCACTTCTTTCCGACCATGCGCCCGCTGGCACCCTGGGGCCTTCCGATGGACTTGGCAAAGGCGCTGGCGCACGCCGCCGAGATGCTACCGGCCACTCTGTCCCGGTGACCGGCGCCCGGGTTTGACCCGGCGCTTTTTACCACCGGAGCGGCAATTCCTGCCGCTGATGCCCGGCAGTATGGCCGGTGATGGAAACCCAATAGGGTAAAAATATCAAATATATCAATGTTTTGCCGTCGTGAACGGAGGCTGGCCCGCGGCTTGCGCTTGGACTGTCGAGAGACCTCCACCGGAGCTCGCCGATAAACCGAAGGCGGGCTGACGACAAGCGGACCGGGGCTGGGTTGACAGAACGTTGACGAAGGAACGGAACCATGGCGAACAACTCGATCCTGACCAACCCGGAAGCCCTGATCGCGCTGCGCAACCTGGAGCGGACCAACCGATCGTTGGCGGTCACCCAGAACCGGGTATCGACCGGTCTCAAGGTCACCGGTGCCATCGATGACGCCTCGAACTTCGCGATTGCCCAGGGCATCCGCGGCGACATCAAGGCACTCGGCGCCGTCGTCCAGGGCCTTAACAACGCCAAGGGCATCGCCAAGGTCGCGATTGCCGGTACCACCAGCATCTCCGATCTCCTGCAGACAGTACGTCAAAAACTGACCGAGCTCTCGAACGAGGGCATCACGACGACCCAGCGGGCGATCCTGACGGACGACTTCAACCAGTTGCTGTCGCAGGCCGCAAACTTTATCGACAACGCCGTGTTCAACGGCGTCAACATG
>CAYNFA010000667.1:0-2847 GCA_964396345.1 uncultured Thalassobaculum sp. | reverse complement strand
GCCGTCCCATGTACCCTGGATGTCGACCTTGAACTCCCGGCGCAGGTTGCCGAAGCGATCCTCGAAGATGCCCCAGGCCTTTGTTTCGCCGGCGAAGTACTCCTCAAGCACCAGCATGGGAGTCGTGCCCCTGAAATCTTCGATCTTCATGGATTGGCACGCCCCCAGCAGCGGCACTAACAGCAATAAATACGCAATACGCCGGAACATGGATTAATCCTCCGTCAGTTTTTCACGCTCGATACGTCCGATCCGGCGCCGCAGATCGCTCTGGGCGGCCTCGTCCAGCGGGAAGCGCCACATCAGCGCGATCGCGCCAACTTTGAAAACCACGGGCGCACCGGCGTACAGCAGGGCGAGCGTCAGCAGTGCCGAGGGCGTGTTCGCGGTCGTCGTGGCGTCGAATCCCGCCACCTCCAGCAGCGGGAACGCGGTGCCGACCGCCAGCGCCAGCGCCAGCTTGGTCGCCATCCCCCAGAACGCAAAGTACAGGCCGGTCCGGCGTCCGCCCCCGCCAGCGGTGTCGACGTCGACGACGTCGGCCTGGATGGCGCTCGGCAGCACCAGGTCGGCGCCGAGACAGAGGCCCGACAGGATGCAGATCGCGAGGAACGGCCAGACGTCGCTGGCGCCCAGCAGCGGAACCCACGCGAACACCCCGCAGTTGATCGCCATGGCGACGCACCAGGCGCGGTGCTTGCCGAGCCGCCGGGTAAGCTTCAGCCACACCGGCACCCCCAGGATCCCGGAGAAGAAGTACGCAAACAGCAACGGTCCCTGCATGGCCGGCGCGGCGAGGACATGCGTCACGAACAGCAGGAACAGGGTTGCCGGCAGGCCGTTGGCGACGCCGTTGACCAGGTAGGCGAGGATCAGTCGCTTGAACGGCCGGTTGGCGGTGATCAGCGCGCCGGCCTGGCGCCACGGTATCGGCGCGCCGAGCGCGACGGCGCGGTCGGGCACCGTGGCGACCGCTACCAGCACCGCCACCGGCAGCGCGACAGCCAACGCCGGCGCCAGCAGCGAAAGCACCGCGCCTGGGCTGCCGTCGCCGCCGATCCCCAGCACCGCCGGCAGGCCGGCCGCCACCAGCGTCCCGAGCACCACTGCGATTTCCCGCGCCCCGCTGATGCGGGCGCGCTCGTTGTAATCGTCTGAGAGTTCCGCACCCCAGGCGCCGTGCGGGAGCGCCAGCATGGTCCAGCCGAGGTAGAGCGCCATGCTCCACAGCGCCAGGTAGCCGGCGCCGGCGCCGTCGGTCGGCCTGAACAGCATCCACACGGACAGCACCAGCAGCGGCAGCGACGCCACCATCCAGGGTCGACGGCGGCCGAACCGGCTGCGCGTGCGGTCCGAGAACGCGCCGACGACCGGGTCGGTGACCACGTCCCACAGCCGGGCCACCAGCAGCGCGGCGCCGACGGCCCCGAGCGGCAGCCCGAGTTCGGAGCTGTAGAAGGTCGGCAGGAACACGTAGAGCGGCACACCGAGCGCCGCCGCCGGCAGGCCGGGCAGGCCATACGCGATCAGCCGCGCCAGCGGCGTGCGCCGGTCGTCCATGCGCCGGGTGCTCCCGTCAGCCTCTTCAGGAACGCGTGTAGGCGATCTGGTGGACGTCGATGTGGCCGCCGCGGAAGCCGCCTTCGCAGTACGCCAGGTAGTACTCCCACATCCGCCGGAAGCGCTCGTCGAAGCCGAGCGGGCCGATCTCCGGCCAGCGGGCCAGGAACCGCGTGCGCCACTCCGCCAGAGTGCGCGCGTAGTCCAGCCCGAACGTCTCCTCGCGATCCACCGTGAGGCCGTGCGCGGTCGCGAGCTCGTGCAGGTGGCGGCGGGTCGGCAACATGCCGCCGGGGAAGATGTAGCGCTGGATGAAGTCCGGGCTCGATCGGTACTCCTCGAACCCTTCCTCGGCGATGGTGATGACCTGCAGCGCAGCCCGACCGCCGGCGACCAGCCGGTCGCGGAGCAGGCCATAGTACCGGTTCCAGTAGCGCTCACCGACCGCCTCGAACATCTCGATGGAGGCGATGCGGTCGAACGTTCCGCCGACGTCGCGGTAGTCGCGGATCTCGAACTGCACCCGATCGGCCACGCCGGCACGGTGGGCACGCTCGACCGCGTAGGCGTGCTGCTCCCGCGACAGCGTGACGCCGTGCACCCGCGCACCGTATTCGCGGGCCGCGAACACCGCGAACCCGCCCCAGCCACAGCCGATCTCCAGCACCCGGTCGCCCGGGGAGATCCGGAGCGAGTCCGCCAGCAGTCGGTATTTCGCGGTCTGCGCCGCCTCCAGGTCTTGCCCGTCGGCCTCGAAGCGGGCCGCCGAGTACGTCATCGAAGGGTCGAGCCAGAGTTCGTAGAACGCGTTCCCGAGGTCATAATGAAAGGCGATGTTGCGCCGGCTGCCGCGGCGGGTGTTGGCGTTGAGCTGGTGAACGATGCGGCGCAGCAGGACCCGCAGTCGGCCCGAAATCGAGTTGTGATCGAGGGCGCGCTTGTTGCGCACGAACAGTTCGGTCAGCGCCGCCGGATCCGGGCTGTCGACCGCGCCGTCCATGTAGGCCTCCGCGAACGCCAGGTCGCCGCCGAGCATGAATCGCCGCACGGCGCGCGGGTCGTTGAGCTGGACTGTCGCCTCGGGGCCTGGGGCGTGGCTGTCGAATCGCGCCGATCGGCCGTCCGGCAGGATGACTGTCAGCCGCCCCACGGCGATCCGAGCCAACAGCCGGAAGCCCGCCCGCGTCCAACGGTCCAGCCCGGTCATGTCCTGCGGGGCGAGCAGACGCTCCCCGGCGCGCCCGGCTGCGTAGCGGCCGTTCGCGGTCGTCGTCATCGGTGTCATGC
>CAYNFA010000666.1:0-2852 GCA_964396345.1 uncultured Thalassobaculum sp. | reverse complement strand
GATGTCCTGCGCCGCCGACTGGATCCCGGCCACCGCCTCCTGGATTTCGGCGACCGCCCGGTCGAGCGCGGCGACCGCGGTGTCGAGCCGGCCGCCGGCCTTTTCCGCGACCCGTTCGAGAGCGCGTTGCGCCTGGGCGACGGCGCTGTCGGCGCCGCCGTCGCCGGCCGAGTCGCCGGCGAGCGCGGCGGCCGCGGCGTTCATCGCCGCCAGGACAGCGGCGGCGTTGGCGAGCACCGATCGGGTCTCGGCCAGGCGGGCTTCCTCGCCTTCGACCGGGGCGAGCCGGTCGAGTTCGTCGACGGCGTGGCGCAACCACTCCTCATTGGCGCGCGCCCGGTCGATTTCGGCGCGCGCTTCGGCATGCCGGGCGGCCGCCGACCGCCAGACCGTCCAGGCTCCACGCACCGCCGCGGCGCGCGCGGTGAGGCCCGCGAAGGCGTCGAGGGTTTCGCGGTGGGTGGCCGGGTCCATCAGCCCGCGTTGGTCGAACTGCCCCTGCACCTCGACCAGGGCGTCGCCGAGACGGCGCAGCAGCGCCACGCTGATCGGCTGGTCGTTGACGTAGGCGCGCGAGCGTCCGTCGGCGGTGACCACCCGGCGCAGGACCAAGCTTCCGTCACGCGGTTCGAGGTCGGCCTCGGCGAGCACGGCGTCGACGGTATGCTCAATGGGTGGGTCGAACGCCGCGGTGACGCTCGCCTGTTCGCGTCCGTGCCGAACCAGGCCGGAATCGGCACGCGCGCCCAGCGCTAGCCCGAGGGCATCCAGCAGGATCGACTTACCGGCGCCGGTCTCGCCCGTCAGAACCGACAGGCCAGGCGCAAACGCGAGGTCGAGCCGGTCGATGAGCACCACGTCCCGGATCGCCAGCGCGGTGAGCATGGATCAGAACGGGCCGAGGCCCCAGCCGAACCAGCCGTCGCTGCCAGCGGCCTCGACCCGCGCCTCGCCTGTGGTCGCGAGGGCGTAGGCGTCTTCGTACCAGACGGTACCCGGATAGTTGTGGCCCAGGACCGACGCGGTCCGCTTCGCTTCATCCTGGAGACCAAGCGCGGTGTAGGCCTCGGTGAGGCGCAACAGGGCCTCGGGAACCTGGTCGGTGGTGTCGTATTGTTCGACCACCCGCTGGAACCGGTTGATCGCGGCCAGATACTGCCCGCCGGACAGGTACCAGCGCCCTATCGACATTTCCTTGCCCGCCAGGTGGTTGCGGGTAAGGTCGATTTTCAGGCGGGCGTCGCGCGCGAATTTGGACGTTGGAAACCGCCGTGTGACCTCCTCGAAGCTGGCCAGGGCATCGGTGGTCAGCTTCTGGTCGCGCCCGACGTCGACGATCTGCTCGTAATAGCAGAGGCCCTTCAGGTAATACGCGTAATCCACGTTCGGGTTCGAGGGGTTCAGCTGGATGAACCGATCGAGCGCGTTGACGGCCTCGGTATACTTGTTGGCTTGGTAGAGCGAATAAGCGGCCATCAGCTGGGCCTGGGTTGCCCACACCGAATAGGGGTGCTGGCGCTCGACCTCGTCGAACAGCGGGGCGGCCTTCTTGAAATCGCCCTGCAGCGCCGATTCATAGGCCTCATTGTAGATCTGCTCGACCGGCCGCTCCACGTAGGGCGACTCTTCCGTGGAACTGCACCCAACGATCGTCACCAGGGCGATCAGGGTCAAGCACGCGCGCGTCAGGCGCGGCGAGGCCTTGGCGAGGCGTGGGGGCATAGTCATCGGCATCCGGGCGTCGATCCGATCGTGGCGCGTGAAGGACGCGAACATACGTCCAGTGGCGGCCCGAGGGAAGGGGCGGAAGCGCGCCTCACCGGCCCCAACGGGCGGCGGCGGCATCGTCGCTTTCGCGGGCGTCGACCCAGCACTCGCCATCGGCCGTCTCCTCGAGCTTCCAGAACGGCGCCTTGGTCTTCAGCCAGTCTATCAGGAAAGCCGTCGCGTCGAGAGCCGCTTGGCGGTGCGCGGAGGCGCAGGCGACCAGCACGATGGTCTCGCCGGGAGCCAGTCGCCCGACGCGATGGACGATCAGGCTCGCCTCCAGCGGCCAGCGGGCCGCGGCTTCGGCCTCGATGGCCGCGAGTTGGCGCTCGGTCATCCCCGGATAGTGCTCAAGCGTCATGCCGGATACCGCCGAGCCGCCGGCGGTGTCGCGGACCACGCCGACAAACACGCCGACCCCGCCGACCCGGTGATTGTTGGCGGTCAGCGCCGCCAACTCGGCGCCTACGTCGAAATCCGCCTCCTGGACCCTTACCGCCATGGCCCGTCCCTCAGCCGCCAGTCACGGGTGGAAAAAACGCCACCTCGTCGTCAGCCGACACCGGCTGATCGGGCTCCACATACTCCTGATTCACCGCACACCGGATGGCGCGGGTATCCCGAAACGCCTCGGCGTAGCCCGGTCCACGGGTCCGCAGCCAGTCGACCAGGCCGGCAACCGTGGCGACCTCGGCGGGCAGGCTAACGGTCTCCTGGCCGACGCCGATCCGCTGTCGGACCCACGCGAAATACAACAGCTTCATCGCATCACCTCGCTGAACGGCAGATAGGCGGCGGTATCGCCTTCCGAAAGCCCGAGGGCGTCGTCGTCGAGTTCGACCAGGCCGTCGGCGGCCACCAGCGACGACAGCACGCCGGCGCCCTCGTTTCCGGCCCGCCGGGCGATCGGGAGATCGCCCGGCACCGGCTCAAGGCGGACCCGGACGTACTCGCGGCGTCCGGCCTTCTTGCGGTAGGAAAAGCCGGCGCGGATGGGGTAGCGGATCGGGTCCGGTGGTTGTGCGCCGGCCAGTGCCAGCAGGATCGGACGGGCGAGGTGCAGGAAGGTCACCACGACCGCCACG
>CAYNFA010000665.1:0-2856 GCA_964396345.1 uncultured Thalassobaculum sp. | reverse complement strand
TCGGATGGCTGGCTGGCACGGGAGGCGAGGGATGATCGAGGCAGGCGGGCCCGGGGTGGCGCTGATCGCGGGGGTGTCCGGGATCGTCGGCCGGGCGGCAGCCGACCGGCTGTTGGCTGCCGGCTGGCGGGTGGTGGGTTTGTCGCGCCGTCCGCCGTTGCCGACGATACCGGGGCTGGAGCACGTGCTGGTCGACCTGGCCGACCGGGATGCCGTGCGCGCGGCGCTGGCCGCAAGGGCGGGCGACGTCAGCCACCTGATCTACGCCGGGCGGGCACCCGACCCCGACCCGGCGGTCGAGGCGGCGCGCAACACCGCGATGCTGGTCCACCTCCTCGATGGGCTCGAAGCCGCCGGCGCCCCACTCGCCCATGTGCTTCTGGTGCATGGCTCCAAGTGGTACGGCAGCAACCTTGGCCCTTACCGGACCCCGGCCGAAGAAGACGACCCGCGCGTTCCGGGGCCTAGCTTCTACTACGACCAGCAGGACTGGATCGCCGCGCGCGCCCGCCGGTCGGCGTGGCAGTGGACGGCGCTGCGACCACACATTCTGGCCGGGTTCTCGCTCGGGTATCCGCACAATGCCATGGGTGTCCTCGCCGCGTACGCGGCGCTAGCCCGCCAGCGCGGCGGTGCGCTGACCTTCCCGGGGACACCGGACGCGTTCCACTCGCTGAGCCAGTTCACCGATCTCCGGCTGCTGGTCGACGCCATGCTCTGGGCGATGACGAGCCCGGCGGCGGCCGACGACGCCTTCAACGTCGTCAACGCCGATTACTTCCGGTGGTGCGACCTCTGGCCGCGTGTCGCCGAATGGTTCGGCATGGCGGCCGGGGAGGTGGCGACCCGGTCGCTCGCCGACACCCACCGGGACGCCGACGATGACTGGCGGCGTCTGGTGATGGATCACGGGCTCGTCGAAGCGGACGTCGGGCGGGTCGCAACCTGGGGGTATGGCGACTTCATGTTCCGGATCGGCTGGGACGACATGACGTCAACCGTGAAGATCCGCCGCGCCGGCTTCGACCGGGTCTACGGCAGTTGGGAGAGCGTCCGCGATTCGTTGGAGGAGTACCGGGCGAGGCGGGTGATCCCGTGACCCGCCGCCGAATGCCGTCCAGTACTAGGGGCGCGACAGGTTGGTGACGGTGGCGCTGCCAGCCAGCGGTAGTACCGCACCGTCGGCGGGTTGGCGCGGATCAGCGCGGTCGGGATCCCGACGGGAGCCGGCGACGTCGGCCGAGTTGGCCGCTCGAGCATCTCAAGCGCGGTAACCACCGTGTCGAGCGGCGCAAGGCCGATGGCGCGCGCGTCGGCGAACCGCTTGGCGTGCACCACCACCGGCTTTTCCGTCCAATCCGACCATGACGCTGGCGACGGTCTTTCCGCCGTCGTCACCCAAGATCACCTCGGCGTTCGCGACCGACCGGGCGAAGGCGATGTCGCGCTGCGGGTCGTTGCACGCGACCAGCAACCCGCAACGGGGCCAGAGCTCGACGACGGCTGCAACGTCGCCGTCGCGGATCGGCCAAAAGCCGAGGGTCACGATGCCGGGCCGGTCTCGACCGGGGTGTCGTCTCGACCGCCCCATTCCGACCACGAACCGTCATAGACCGCGACCGGCGGCCGGCCCAGGCGGTGCGCCGCCAGGGCGATCACGCAGGCGGTGACCCCGGAGCCGCAGGACGCGACCGTCGGCGCCGCGGGGTCCACCCCGGCGGCGTCGAACGCCTTCTGGAGCTTGTCGGCCGACAGCACCGTCCTGGTTGCGGGATCGAGCAGGGCGGTGAAAGGCAGCGACCGCGAGCCCGGGATGTGCCCGGACCGCATGCCGGCGCGGGGCTCCGGTTCGCTCCCCGTGAACCGGCCGGCGGAACGCGCGTCCAACACCTGCTCCGTCCGCGACTCGACGTTCCGCACGAGGTCGTCGCGGCTGCGGACCAGCTCCGGGCGAAAGCCGGCCGTGTAGGAGCCGGGCTCGGGGGTGGTTGCGCCGTTCTCCAAGGGGCGTCCCGCGGCGACCCACGCCGGGAGCCCGCCGTCCAGCACCGCCACCGCGTCGTGCCCGAACAACCGGAACATCCACCACGTGCGGGCGGCGCTCTGAAGACCGTACACGTCGTAGACGATCACGGTGTCGGCGTTGGAGATCCCGAGTGCCGCGACCTTCTCGGCGAAGCGCTCGGGCGACGGGATCATGTGGGGCAGTGGGTCTGCCGGGTCGCAGACGTCGTCGATGTCGAATCGCACGGCGCCGGGAATGTGACGTTCCAGGAACTCGGCGCCGGCGTCGCGCCGGGCGGTCGGCAGGTGGTAGGTGCCGTCGAGAACTTTAACCGACGGATCGCCCAGGCGCTGCGCCAGCCATTCGGCGGTCACCAAGCCCTCGGTCACGGGATCGGTCATGCGGCCTCTCCATCGTCGAGCCAGGCCGGCACCGGCAGGCCCTTGTCCTTCAGGAAGATCGGGTTGAACAGCTTTGACTGGTAGCGCGTTCCGCCGTCGCACAGGATGGTGACGATCGTGTGCCCGGGCCCCAGGGTCTCGGCCAGCTTGATCGCGCCCATCACGTTGATCCCGCTGGAGCCGCCGAGGCAGAGGCCTTCGTGCTTCAGCAGATCGAAGACGATCGGCAGCATTTCCTGATCGGTCACCTGGTACGGTCGGTCGACGGGTGCGCCGTCAAGATTTCGGGTAATCCGTCCCTGACCGATGCCCTCGGTGATCGATGATCCCGCGGATTTAAGCTCGCCATAGGCGAAGTGGCTGTAGATTGCCGAGCCCATCGGGTCGGCGACGCCGATCACGATGTCGCGGTTGCGTTCCTTCAGCGCCATCGCGGTGCCCGCGAGGGTG
>CAYNFA010000664.1:2039-2860 GCA_964396345.1 uncultured Thalassobaculum sp. | reverse complement strand
GGTGGCGTTCAAGGCGCTGTCTCCGGAGACCATCGGACGGGTTGTCGATAAGTTCGTGATGCAGCTCGAGGCCCTGCTCGCCGATCGTGGCGTGTCGATCGAGTTGACCCCGGCGGCGCGCGTTTGGCTTGGCCAGAAGGGCTACGACCGGCTTTACGGGGCGCGGCCGCTGTCGCGTGTCATCCAGGAGCACGTCAAGAAGCCACTCGCCGAGGAATTGCTGTTCGGCAAGCTGGTGAAGGGCGGCCTGGTGCGGGTCGACATGGTCGACGATGCCCTGGTCTTCGACATCGGCGAGGAGCCGAAACCCGGCCGTCGGCCGCCCTCGACCAGCGACGGGTCGGATGGCGGGGATCCGGCCAAGGTTCCGGAACTGGTCCTCTGATACCGATCGCCGTTGGATCGTGACGCGGGCGGCCCCTTTGGGGGCCGCTCGCTTTCCGTCCGGTCGGCAGACTTCAGGATCCGGAAGTTCAGGACCCAGACACGTCAAAGCCCCGCCGGGGCGGGGCTCGGAAGCCTGTGGCGCTCCCGCCCGGGGCGGGAGACCGCAGTCGATCGGCGGTCAGGCCGCCTTCTTGAAGCCTTCGGTCGCCAGTACGGCCTGCAAAGCCGAGAGGTCGATGCGAACCGCCTCGGCCACCACGGACGACACACCGTCGTGGTTGGCGGCAAGGAGGAGAACCGCGTCAAGCCCGAGGCCGGTCTGCTCTGCCGCCTCAAGCGGCGTAATCACGTGAGTGTCGCGCATGGTGCGACCTCCCTTCGTCGTCGTCGTTGCCATCGGGTTTTGCGCGGCGAGCGATCCCCACCGCGCTTGG
>CAYNFA010000664.1:0-2029 GCA_964396345.1 uncultured Thalassobaculum sp. | reverse complement strand
GGTTTCGATATTGGGAACGCCGGGCCCGCGCGCAAGCGGTTCGTGACGGTCTGATTGAGGATTTTTGACTATGTTGCAGTGCAGCAACAGCGGCGGGGTTCAACCCTCCTGCCGGAACGGTGATTCCGCCTCGAGCATCTGCTTCTCCATGCCGACCTGCCGACGCTCGCGCACCAGGAAATCGCCGACCGCATCCGAGAGTCCGGGATCGGCGATCAGGTGGGCGCTGTAGGTCTCGACCGGCAGATAACCGCGCTGGAGCTTGTGGGGGCCCTGCGCCCCGGCCTCGACCGTGGCAAGGCCGCGCTCGATGGCGAACTCGATGGCCTGATAGTAGCAGGCCTCGAAATGCAGGAACCTGTACTCTTCGACGCAGCCCCAGTTTCGGCCATACAGCGCATCGTCGCCGATCAGGTTGAGGGCGCCCGCCACCGGGGTGCCGTCGCGCTCGACCACCACCAGCAGCACCCGCTCCGCCAGCCGCGAACCGAGCAGAGCGAAGAACCGCCTGTTCAGGTAGGGCGAGCCCCATTTCCGGTCGGAGGTGTCGGTGTAGAACTGGAAAAAAGCGTCCCAGTGACGGTCCTCGATCGCGTCGCCAGTCAGCCGTCGGATCGTCAGTCCGCTCTCCGCCACTTCCCGACGCTCCTTGCGGATCGCCTTTCGTTTGCGCGACGACAGCGCTGCCAGGAAGCCATCGAAATCGGCGTAACCGCGGTTCGACCAGTGGTACTGCAGGCCGGTCCGCTGCAGGAAACCGAATTCCCCAAGCCGCTCCCACTGGGCACGTGGGAGGAAGTTCACGTGCGCTGACGACACGCCCAGCCGTTTGACGAGGCTGGCGACGCCTCCGGCCAGGACCTCCTCGACGGCGGGCCCGTCGGCGCCCGGGCGGATCAGCATGCGGGGGCCAGGCACCGGCGTGAACGGGACAGCCGACAGCAACTTGGGGAAGTAACTCCCGCCGGCGCGGTCGTAGGCGTCGGCCCAGGCCCAGTCGAAGACGTATTCGCCGTAGGAGTGCCCCTTTAGATAAAGCGGCATCGCTCCGACCACGCGGCCCGTTGAGTCCTCCACCACCAGATGCCTCGGCAGCCATCCCGATTTGGCGGTGACCGCGCCACTGTCCTCGAGCGCCGACAGGAAGGCGTGGCTCAGGAACGGGTTGTACGATCCCGCGCAGGCATCCCAGACCGCGGCCGCAACATCGCCGATTCCGGACAGCACCCTGACCGCCGGCTGGATGCCAGCGGTGTCGTTGCCGTCGGGCATGGCGGGGTCCTCGCCGGGTAGTCGCTTCAGGATACTTCGAAGATCGCCTCGACCTCGACGGCGACGCCGCGTGGCAGGCTGTTGGTGCCGACGGCGAAGCGCGCGTGGCGGCCCTTGTCGCCGAACGCGGCCACCATCAGGTCGGATGCGCCGTTGATCACCTCAGGCTGCTCGGAGTAGCCGTCGACGCAGTTCACAAAGCCACCGAGCTTGACCACCCGAATGACCCTGTCGAGGTCGCCGTCGCAGGCGGCCTTGGCCTGGGCGATCAGGTTGATCGCGCAGATCCGGGCGATGGCCTTGGCCTGCTCGGTGGTCAGGTCCTTGCCGACCTTGCCGACGCCTTCGACCTTCCCGGCGACGAACGGGATCTGGCCAGACACGAAGACGAGGTTCCCCGTGCGGACAAACGGAATGTAGTTCGCGGCGGGGGCGGCTGGGGTGGGGACCTCGATGCCGAGTTCCTTGAGGTGTCCGTCGACGGTGCCGGCCATGGATCACTCCTGGTGCGCTGGTTCGTGCCGAGGCTTGGAGCCTAACCGCCATCGGGGGGGCCGCGCCAGGGCCGATAAAGCCGCCATACCGCCGAAAAAATCGGGTGCGCCAGGATCGGGCGCACCCGGCAGTTTGGACGACAGAGGCTCGTCCTCGGAGCTTCACAGGGTGGGAGGAGTGTCGGCGAGAGATGCCGCAACTCCCGTTTCCGCCGATGGAGAAGGCGGCGGAACCGTTGCCGTTCGTGGTTCTGACCGGGGCA
>CAYNFA010000663.1:0-2860 GCA_964396345.1 uncultured Thalassobaculum sp. | reverse complement strand
GAGGCCTGAATCGCACGGGTCCGCCCGGCTGGCCGGTACCCCGGCGATGGGGTAGACTCGCCCCATCGATTCGCGTAGGCCTCCGGCCTTCCACGAGTGGGGACGAGGCGAGCATGAAGTTCTTCATCGACACCGCCGACGTGGCGGAGATCCGCGATTTGGCGAGCACCGGGCTGGTTGACGGCGTGACCACGAACCCGTCGCTGATCGCCAAGTCGGGACGACCGATGGCGGAGGTCATCGCCGAGATCTGCAGCGTCGTGCCGGGGCCAGTCTCGGCCGAGGTGACCGCCACCGACCACACCACCATGCTGCGCGAGGGCCGCTACCTCGCCTCGATCGCCGAGAACGTGGCGGTGAAGGTGCCGCTGACGGTCGACGGGCTGAAGACCTGCAAGGTGCTGGCCGATGCCGGCACCCCGGTCAACGTGACGCTGTGCTTCTCGCCGGCCCAGGCGCTGCTCGCCGCCAAGGCCGGCGCCGCCTACATCTCGCCGTTCGTCGGCCGGCTCGACGACATCGGCGCGGTCGGCATGGACCTGATCGCCGACATTGTCGAGATCTACGCCGCCTATGACTACAAGACCGCGGTGCTGGTCGCCTCGGTGCGCGGGCCGCAGCACGTGGTCGAGGCCGCCAAGCTCGGTGCCGACGTCGTCACGCTGCCGCCGGCGGTGCTGCGCCAGATGTACAAGCACCCGCTGACCGACAAGGGGCTGGAGGCGTTCCTGGCCGACTGGGCGAAGACCGGCCAGTCGATCCTCGGACCGGAGACCGACGCCGCATGACCGACAAGCTGCCGGCCAAGACCGCGAAGGGCAGCGGTCGCCCGCCGGGCGACCTCAAGGAACTGACGGCCGACCGCGTGGTCAACTACCTGAAGGGCCATCCGGACTTCCTGGTCGAGCACCCCGACCTGCTGGAGGTGATGACGCCGCCGCGCCGGGCCGCCGGCAACGTGGTGGATTTCCAGCACGCCATGGTCCAGCGCCTGAAGGCCGAGAACGAGAAGCTCCAGGCCGCTCAGGACTACCTGGTCAACACCGCGCGCGCCAACCAGTCGATCCAGTCGCGGGTTCACGATTCGGTGCTGGCGATCCTGCGCGCGCCGTCGTTCGAAAGCATGATCCACACCGTCACCGGCGACCTCGCCGTCCAGCTCGACGTCGACGCGGTGACGATCGGCGTCGAGGCCGGCGACGTGCCGATCCCCAAGGCCTATGCCGCCGGCATCCGGGCGCTGCCCGAGGGCGCCGTCGACGCCATGCTGGGACGCGGCCGCGACGTGCTGCTGACCGGCAACATCAATGGCGACCCGCGGCTGTTCGGGGCCGCCGCCGGCTTGGTCCGCAGCCAGGCGCTGACCCGGCTGCGCGCCTCGACCCAGGCGCCGGTCGGGCTGCTGGCGCTCGGCTCGCGCCGCCCCGACGGGTTCGTGGCCGGCCAGGGCACCGAGCTGCTCGGCTTCCTCGCCCGCACCCTCGAGACCATGATCCGGCAGTGGCTGCACCTGCCGGGCTGAGCGCGCCGCTCGACCCGGCGGCGACCGCGGCCGACCCCGCCCTGGCCGCCGCCGTCGCCGATTGGCGGCAATGGCTGAAGGCCGAGAAGCGGGTCTCGCCGCACACCCTCGCCGCCTACGGCCGCGACCTCGGCGACTTCCTGGCCTTCCTCGCCCGCCATCACGGCGGCACCATCGGCCTCGCCGCCCTTGCCGCCCTCTCGCCGGCCGATTTCCGGGCCTGGCTGGCCCGACGGGCGCTGGACGGGCTGGGCAAGAGTTCGACGGCGCGCGCCCTGTCGACGGTGCGCGGGTTCTTCCGATTCCTGGAGCGCCGCGGCCTCGCCGCCAACGCCGCGATCGGGGCGGTGCGCGGCCCACGGGTGCCGCAGTCGGTCCCGAAAGCCCTGACCGTTGGCGAGGCCCGGGACGCGCTGGACAGCGTCGGTGAATTGTCGGACGAGCCTTGGATCGCCGCCCGCGACGCCGCCATGCTGACGCTGCTGTATGGCTGCGGGCTGCGGGTCGGCGAGGCGGTCGGCCTCGACCGGCGCGTCCTGCCGGTCGGCGACACGCTGACGGTGGTCGGCAAGGGCGGCAAGGCGCGGATCGTTCCGGTGCTGCCGGTGGTGTGGCGCGCGCTCGCCGAGTACCTGGAGCGCTGCCCGTACCGGCTCGGGCCGGACGACCCGCTGTTCGTCGGCGCCAAGGGCGGCCGGCTGGGCGCCCGCCGCGTCCAGCAGGCCATCCAGACCCTGCGCGGCTGGCTCGGCCTGCCGGAGACCGCCACGCCGCACGCGCTGCGGCATTCCTTCGCCACCCACCTGCTGGCCGGCGGCGGCGACCTGCGGGCGATCCAGGAACTGCTGGGCCACGCCTCGCTGTCGACGACCCAGCGCTACACCGCAGTCGACGCCGCCCGGCTGCTCGAGGTGCACCGGGCGGCGCACCCGCGCGATCGGGGGCGGTGACCGGTCAGCTGCACCGACTTGAAGTCGGTCAGGGCTCCCACTGCTTCTCAGGGGTGGTGGCGTGGGTGGACGTAGACGAAGTCAAACCTGCTCATCAGGGGTCTCCAGCCGTCGTTTCAGGCCGCTCAGGGCGTCCAGCCGTCGCGTTCGAACTTCGCGATCCAACGGTCGTGGCTCTCCCGGATCGGAACCGGATTCAGGTAGTGCAGCTTCTCTCGCCCGCGCCGACGGTGGTGACCAGGGCCGCCTCAAGCCAGGTCGCGGATGATGCCGGGCGACGGCGCGGCGAGTGGCTCCCGGCTTGCCCGCGCTGGCGCGCGTTCGTCCGGGATGACGAGAGGGTGGGAGACGCTCGCGCCTTGGTTGGAAAAGCCGGGGGTATCGGCTC
>CAYNFA010000662.1:0-2864 GCA_964396345.1 uncultured Thalassobaculum sp. | reverse complement strand
GACTCCGGTCGCGCGGCCTTCCTCGACCACCACCCGGTGGGTCAGCGCACCGGTCTCGACCGTCAGGTTCGCCCGCTTCAGCGCCGGCCGCAGATAGCAATCCGAGGCACTGGCCCGGCGGCCGTCATGGATGGTGAAGTCGTAACGCCCCAGGCCCTCCTGGTCCGGGCCGTTGAAGTCGTCGTTGTCGCGGTACCCGGCCTGCCGCGCGCCGGCGAAGAACACGTCATACAGCGGATTGTCACCACGGCCGCGCTGCACCTTCAGCGGCCCGCCGGTGCCGTGCAGGTCGTCGGCCGGCCGCTCGACATGGCCCTCGGAGCGCCTGAAATACGGCAGCACGTCGTCCCACGCCCAGCCGCGGTTGCCGAGCTGCGCCCAGGTGTCGTAGTCGCGCGGGTGGCCGCGGATGTAGATCATCGAGTTGATCGACGACGAGCCGCCGACCACCTTGCCGCGTGGCCAGTACAGGCTGCGGCCGTCCAGATGCGGCTCCGGCTCGGTCCAGTAGCCCCAGCTGTGCAGGCTGGAGCGCACCAGCTTGCCGACGCCGAGCGGGATGTGGATCAGCGGGTTCCAATCCCAGCCGCCGGCCTCCAGCAACAGGACCGAGACGTCCGGATCCTCGGTCAGGCGCGCCGCCAGCACGCACCCTGCCGACCCGGCCCCGACGATGACGTAGTCGTAGCTTCGCATGGGCCGAGTGTGGCGGTGGGGCGAAGTGACCGCAAGCCGGGATCCGCCGACCCGTGCTTTCGAGCCCACTGCGAGTATGATAATTTCATACCTTCAAAGGTCATCCGTGGAGGAGCACGATGTCCGCAACGGAAAGACGCACCTTCAGCCTTCCAGCAGAGCAGGCCCTCTACATCGACAGCCTCGTCGCCACCGGAACCTACGCATCCAGCAGCGAGGTCATCCGGGCAGGGCTCCGCGCCTTGCAGGAGCGCGACGCCGCTGTGGATCGCTGGCTGCGCGAGGATGTCGTCCCGGTCGCGGCCGCCCTCCGGGCCGATCCGGGACGAGCGCTTCCCGCCGACGAGGTGTTTGGCGAGATCCGGGCGCTCCATGCCCGGCGCCGGAAGAGCGTCAACCGTGGCGCATGAGGTCGTCTTCGCAGCGGAGGCTCGGGACGACCTGATCCCAGAAAACCGATGCCCACCCGAAGGTCAGCGCAACGAAGGTCCAGATCGCAACTGGCGGGTCTCGCCGCGTCGTGGCCTGAGACGTCGCGGCTTGGTTGTAGGCAGCAAATAGACCAAGGAACTCGTCGATGGTGAAGGGAGGGTTCACACCATCACCGCATCAACCGGCCTGCGCGCCGACATGGGCATCGCAGGCGCCCGTCCGAACCGCATCACGATGTCGGGCCTGCGTCCCGGCAGACCCACCGCAGCGGCCAGGTCGGCCCGCAAATGCGGAACTTCCACCGGCTGGTTGATGTAGGCGGTCTTCAATCCCAGTGCTGTCGCCTGCAAGGCAAACCGCTGGCAGGCGCGCCCCGCTTGCACCCAGTGTTCGGGGTTGTCCTGTGCCGCGACGAACACCGCGACCCCGGAGGACGTTGCGATATGGCGAGCGTATTTCTCGTTCTCCGCCTTGGCGATGAACACCATGTCAAAGAGGCGTGGCCCCAGCCAGTCCGGCAGGGCGGGGTTGCCACTGGCGACGCTGTAGAGGCCGTCGCCGGTTGTCATTGCTGCTGCCGGATGGAATCGCAGCCAATGCACCAGTTCGGCGACGAAGGCCGGATCGGCCATCTGGGCGGAGTTGCCCGCGATCACGAGATCGCGCAATCGGTCGATCTGCTCCCTCTCGGTCAACAGGACCAGATCGACACCGGGCACTGCTGCCGCCGCCGCCGCAAGCCGGGATAGATCGGCTGCACTCACCGCACTGCCATCGTAGTCAGATCGCGTGGACTGCCGCAACGGGATCGCATCGAACAGGGCCGTATCTCCGCCTAATGCAGTGCCAAGACCCACCCGCACCATCCCGCCGCTACCCGGGTCGAACACGATCTCGCCTGCCAGCCCTCGCGCCCCGGCGGCAAGTACGAGGTTCTCTGCAGCACATCCGAGGCTTGCGAAAAGATGGTGATCGTCGGGGTCCACTACGGGGGTGCGGCGCGTGAAGTCGGGCAGGATGTCGATGCCCCGCTCGTCCGGCCGGAACAGCCAAGGTTGCGTATTGTGTCCGTTTGCGGCGAGTGTCGCATAGCGGATCAAGTCGCGCGTGGATGCTTGAGTGGGCAGCGGATCACGCAAGCCTGTGGCGTACGCGGACATGTCCGCCGCTGCCTGTGTCCGCCGCCAGCCGATCCATCCTGCGCCGCCAAGCGCCAATGCCCCAATCCCAGCACCGATCAGCAGGGTTCTTCGCTCCATATCTTGGCCCTCCGAGCATCTCGTGCGACTGGTGCAGAGCATGAAGGCAGATGCGCACCAGGCGACCATCCGGTCGACGGGAATTCATGGTCACGCGCGTCACCAGCAGCCCACCGTCCCGAACTGATCTGCGTACCCAGGAATTCCAACCGCACGCGAGGGGTCAAAATCCACCCGATCACCCCGCCCGGAACCCGCACCCTCTGGGTGATAAGAAATACCACGGTCAGGGACAGCGAAATCTGCGGATTACTTCGGGAATGCGGGCTGATACAGCTCCATCGCGGAGAGAACTGGCGACGTCCGTGGGCTCGGCTATATCGAACGTATCGAATCTCACTGCCGAGGCTTCGCCGATTTCCCGGAGCGCGGCACCCGACGCGACGACCTGTTGCCTGGCCTGCGGGTGATCGGATTCGGTCGCCGGGTAACGATCGCGTTCGGCATCCAGCCCGCCACGGTGACGGTCTATCGAAT
>CAYNFA010000661.1:0-2864 GCA_964396345.1 uncultured Thalassobaculum sp. | reverse complement strand
ACTGAGCGTCGGTTGCGTGACAACCCGACGACGCTCGAGGACCTGAGCCAGGAGTATGACATCAGCCGCGAGCGGGTGCGCCAGATCGAGGTGCGGGCGTTCGAGAAGCTGCAGAAGGCGATCAAGAACGCGGCGATCGAGGAAAAGCTGGTTCACGATTACCGCTAAGGGCGGGCTCCTGAGGGCGGCGACGCGCCGGTCAACCGGTGTTACGCTTGTCCTTCTCCTCGCCGTCGCGCCGGCCGCTCGCCACCCCGGGTCCCCATTCCTCCACAAGATCGCGCTGACGGCGCCGCAGCCGCTGGATGCGTTGCTCGGTGCGCATGCCGATGAACATGCCGACGACGCCGGGCGCCACGAAGTAGATCGCCCAGCCGAGCGCCGCCGCCCCGTACATCACCAGCCAGGTAAACGGGTCGGCGATGACCGTGAAAGCGTGATCGTAGGAGTGATCCTCGGTCCACAGGCGGATCATGAACGGCATGACGCCGGTGAAGTTCATGCAGCCGACGCAGAGAGTGGCGTACTTCTCCTTGCGTCGATCGGTGATCATCGCCGCCAAGGTCGGCAGCATACCGATGCCCAGGATCAGCACGCTCGGCAGTGTCACAGCGGCGATGCAGCCGATGATGACGATGACAATCATGCGCGTGGCCGCTCTGCCGGCCGTTTGGGTCGTCATGGCGTGGGACGCGGCTGCTGACGGCGACGGAAATCGTGAACTTCAGGAGGCTTCATAGCATGAAAACGATGATGATTGCGGTCGACCCGATGCTGCCGATCACGCCCGAAGCCACCGCCGCAACCTGCTCGCCGAGTTCGGAAGCCATGTGCTCGCGGTTCTGGATCTCGATCGAGAGTTGCTGGATCTGCGCCCCGCAGTGCTGATGCTCCTGGATGGCGCGGGCGTAGCCCTGCTGGTCGCGCTGAACCGCCTTGGTGTCGCCGTAGATGTTCTGCAGTTCGATCAGCAGGCCGGTCTCGGCGGCGCGCGTGACGCTCTGCTCCATGGCCTTGCGCTGCTTCAGGTTGGCGAAGCCGTTGACCGACGACTTCATGAGGTCGACGAACCATGCCGCCAGCGCCGGCGCCGGGCCGCTCTTGGTCATGGCCTGCACGCGGGCCAGCAGGGTCAGCGCCGCCAGGACGTGGCCGGTACCGGTCTGGTCGGTGCCGGAGAGCGGCCGAACGAACCGCTCGTCGACATCGGGGGACCGCGCCACCGAGAACGCGGCGATGTGCCGGTCCATTGGCCGGCCGCCGCGATCCTTGGCTGAGGCCGCGCGCTCCAGAGCCGGCACCAGCTCCTCGATGCGGGTCACGTACAGGTGCTCGATCAGCGGGCTGCGGCAGTGGATGTGCGGGTTGAGCGCGTACAGCACCCGCTCCATTCCGAAGCCCGGTCCGGTCTGGTTCAGGATCATCGGAAGCTTGTCGTAGATCGCGTACAGCTCGTTGAGGTCCGAGCGGGTGCGGGCCTGCAGTGACATCCAGAGGCCGACGAACCGGCCGTTGATGAAGTCGGAAACCTTCTGGCGGACGTCGTCCCGGTCGAACTCCAGAGCCAGCGCGGCTCCCACTCCGTCGATGTGCGCCGAGAAGCCCTTGTGGCGGATCGGCGCCGCCGGGTCGAGCGCCATGCACGCCCGGGTGACCAGCCGCGGCGTGTCGCTCTCCGGGGCGCCTTGCAGGGCCGCGTGGTTGCCGAGCACCTTGTTGACGTTCTCGACCACCTTGTCGTCGTTCAGGCTGCGCCGGACCCAGTTGTCGAAATCATGCCCGCGCAGCATCTCACCGGCGGTCAGCCAGTTGCGCGCCAAGCCCTCGGCCGCCGACCGCACGTTCTCGTAGTCGCGGCCGGCGATGGTGATCGACCGCGCCGCCTTGGATGGCAGCTTGGCCTGCTTGGGGGTGAGACGGCGGCCGCCGATCCACAGCTCGACCTCGCGGATCGACCACCGCTCCCGGGGATCATCCGACAACAGCCCGCGCAGCAGTTCCATCATGTTCATCTGGATGCGGGCGCCGGCGGTCAACGCGCCGTAGGAGCCGAGGTTGATCTTGCGCTCGATCATCTCGGTGGCGCCAAGCTCGTGGATCGGGTTGCGCCCGAGCACCAGGAAAATCAGGCAGACGCCCAGGGAGTAGAGGTCGTCGGCGACGCCGCCGCGCCCGCGCGCCGCTGGATCGGCCATCGCCTGCTCGATGGTCTCGCAGAACGCCGGGTTGTAGAGCCCCGGCGGACAGGTCAGGCAATCGCCGAGGGCCATCACCTTCTTGGCGGCATCGGCGAAGAACAGGTTGTCTGGTCGGATCGCCCGGTGCGCCACCCCTCGGGTCGACAGATCACGCAGCAGCGCGACGGCGGGCGTCAGGAAGCCGCGCACGATCCGGTCTTCGTTCATCGGCTCCTGAACGTCGGAGACCGCCTTGGCCACCCGCCCGCCCTGGGGGCGTTCGTAGACCAGGATCGGCAACCGCCGACGCGCCGGCGCCCACACGGCAACGCCCCATTCCACGAAGCGCATCATCGCGCTTCCGGTCATGCCGCGAACCGAGTCGATGTCGTCGTGGCGGAAGGGAATGCGCGGGTCGCAGACATAGGCAATCAGGTCGCCGTGCTCCTCCCGACGCGCCACCGCCGCGAAGGCCTTGGTGTGCGGCATGTCGAACTCGGGAACGGGGTTGTCGGGGTCGATCTCGACCCGTTCCTTGATGACGACGCGGTCCGCCATGACGCTCCCCGAAGGCCTCGAGCCGCAACACTATCATGCGGATAGGGGTGTTCGCACCGCGTTCCCACCGGCAGGCAATCGCTCCTGTCCGCCGCCCCAGGCGACTCTCACACGCATCGACTGTTGCGC
>CAYNFA010000660.1:0-2867 GCA_964396345.1 uncultured Thalassobaculum sp. | reverse complement strand
CCCTCCAGCAGCTTGAGCGCGCCCTGGGCGTCACCGAGCTCGAAGATCGCCCGCGAGCGCAGGCGCCGCCGCTCCTGGGCGAGGGCGTCGCCAAGCTGCGGCGCAACGCTCTCGTCCAGCGCCTTGATCGCCGAATCCGGCTGCCGGTCAAGCAGATGAATGACCGCCAGCCTGGCACCAACCCTGGCCTTCTCGACTCCCTGCAGGCGAAACTTCACCTGCCGGTCGAGCAGCCGCGCCGCGCGGTCAAGCAGGTCGACCCGAACCAGGCGGTCGGCCAGCCCCTCGATGATCTTGTCGCCGGCCTGGCCGACCGGCGTCAGTTCGCGGAACTCGTCGTACAGGGCCAGTGCCTGCAGCGGTGTCATGCCCTCGACCGCGCCCTGGGTGAAGATGTCGCTGAACGCCTTCGTCAACTCCTGGGCAGTTTCCCGGGTCTCCGGGTTGTTGGGGAAGAACGTCACCGCCTGGCGCAGCGCGTCGAGCCCTTCCTCGTAGGCGTTCTCGCCGAGCCTGAGGTTGCCCAACTCGCGCAGCAGGTCGAACTCCAGCCGGTCGCCGCGCCAAGCGTAGCGTAGCTGATCAAGCCGGTCGGCAGCCTCGACGGGCGAGATCTGGTTCTGCGTCATCGCGTGCTCGATCAGCGCGCGCTCCGCCCGGACACGCGCCCAGCGGTCATCGCCATCGGCCAGGTTGCGCCAGATATCGAGCGCGGTCTCCTGGTCGCCCGACGCCTGCAGAACCCTGGCGCGCAGGAAGTCGAGCCGGGCCTTCTCGCCGGGCGTTGGCGCGCCCTCGGCCACAACGTCCAGGAACGCGCCGGCGCCCCGGAAGTCGCCCGCCCGGATCGTCGCCTCGGCGGCCAGCAGGGCGAGTTCCGTCGTGTAGTTTCGCGGGTAACCACCGGGAATCTCACCGGCGCGGGCAAAATGCTCCACGGCCTCGTTCCACCTGCCCTGTGCCGCCGAAGCGGCGCCGCGCCAGAGCTCGGCTTCGGAATTGCCGTTCAGCGAGGGGTCGGCCAAGCTCGCATAGGCCTCCTCGTAGCGCCCGAGCATGAAGTCCGCGGCGCCGCGCAACGCCTTCACGTCAGGCCGTTTGGCGAGATCCTCGTCGGACTGCTCGATGGTCCGCAGCAGCCCGATCGACTCGGCCGCCAGCCCGCGCGCGAAATAGAACTGCGCCAGTTCGAGGCGCGGCCCGCTGCGCGATATGCTGGTCGCCTCAGATATGCGGAGCTGAAGTTCCTGACGGCTCGGCAGAAAAGAGGCCTCGTCGCCGAGGCGCCAGTTGCTCATGTCGAAAATTCGCCCGGGCGGCAGCCCTGCCGGCATTCCATCAAACCGGCGTCCCGCCAACGCGCCGTCGCCGGCGCGCTGCACCGGACCTGAAAGCAGCAGCCCACCGTCCACCGTCACCGCGACGCCGTCCGGCAACACTCGTGCCTCGACACCATCGAGACGCGGGCGCAGCACGACCCCTTGTACCGACGAGAGGATCGCGACCTCCGCGTAAGTGCGATCGCCATCGATGCCGCGGGACAACGGCGTGATCGGCACCATGATCAGGCCGTCGCCGACTTCCGGGTCACGGGCAAGCATTGGCCGGCCCACCCCCTCAACCGGTATGAACAGGCGCGGTCCCTGCGGGCTCACCATCTGGGCGTCGATCCGCAGCGGCACGTCCGGACGGGAGGCTTGCGGCTGGAGATCCAGCACCCAGACCGTGCCGTCCCGCCAGATCCGCGGGTTGACTCCCTCGACCACCGGGATCCGCAGGGCGGAGCCGTCCTCCACCGGTATCTGCTCCGGCTGGCCGACGATCTGGTTGCCCGCCGCGGCGACCGCCGAGAGATCGAACGTGACCGCCCGATCGAACGCCGCCCAGACATGGCCGGCGCGTGGGAACACCACCGCCGCCACCTGCTCGGGCCATTCGAAGCGCAGCGACAAGGCGTCATTGGTGGGAACCGAGGTCACCACCAGGGGCGGTCCGGAAATCGTCCCGACGCCAGCACGGGAAAAGCTGATGGCGCCGGAGTTCGAGGGCAACGGTTCCTCGGCGGAGATCGGTGCGTCGGCAGCACCGGTCGAAGGCGCTTGCGCCAGAGCCGCCGGCGCCTCGGCAATCGGCGGAGTCGGCGCCGACCGCGGCACCGGTGCGGGTCCAGCGGACCCTGGCGGAACGGCCCGCGAAGAATCGACTGGGGGCGGCACGGCCGCAGGTGCGGCCACCGAGGGCGGAACGGCCGCAGCTGCGGCCACCGAGGGCGGAACGTTGGCGGCTGCGGCCACTGAGGGCGGGACGGTGGCGGCTGCGGGGGCCGTCTGGACCGATCGAGCTGCGGCTGGCGATGACGAGGATCCGGCCGAGGCCGGAGGTGTCCCGCGGCCGTCGCGCCGGATGTCGACGACGACCTTCTCGCCCGACCTGAAGGCATCGACGGTACGGCCTGGGGGCAGTGGCACGGTCACCGCCAGTCCCTCGGGCGTCGCCGTGGAGGAAAAGGCGCGCAGCGCTTCCGGCAGTTGCCGGCGAGCGTCGGCGTCGTCGATCGCCGCGGGGCGGTCGAACTGGATCCGCGCCTCGCCGGAACCGGGCTCGACCCGGAACCCGACCGAAGCCGGCCAATCGAACACGATCCGATCGTAGTCCGGATGGCGCCCGACTCGCACACCCACTCCCGTGCCAGTGGCAGGCGCCTGGGCGGTTGTCGACGGCGGCGCCGGAGCAGGGCCCGTCGGCGCTTGAGGCGCGGACGCCGCAGACGTAAGCGGCGCGGCCGGCACCGGATCGGTGCCGCGCGCCATCAGGTCGACGATCACCTGGTTGCCATTGCGGTCGGTCCGCATGCGGTGATTGCCGGT
>CAYNFA010000659.1:0-2875 GCA_964396345.1 uncultured Thalassobaculum sp. | reverse complement strand
GCCAAGCGCGACGGCGGATCGATCGACTGGGTGGTGATGCGCAATCGACTGTCGAACATCGAGGCCAACAACAAGCGCGAGATGGGCGACGTCCTCGACAAGCTGGCCAGGCGCATCGGGTTTCGGCTGGCGCCGGGGTTCAGCGAGCGGGTGATCTTCCGGGAACTTTTCCTGCAGGGGCTGACCATGCTGGACGTGTTCGAGCAGAAGCCGCGCGAGACTGGTGCGAAGCCGCGGATGTCGCATGTTGCCGCCCGTCAGGAAGTGCGCGCGCTGATCAATTCCCTGCAGTTGCCCGAGCGGGAGCCACGCCGCGTGTGAGGCTCCTCAGTCGCCTACCAGCAGTTCGAAGTCGGCGGCCCGGTAGCGGTGCCCGCCGACCGCCCTGTAGAAGGCCAGGGCGTCGACGTTACCGGGGTGCGCCTGCCACGCCACCCAGTTGCCGCCACGCTGCCGCGCGGCGGCTGACACCGCCTGCATGAGCGCCCTTCCGATACCGCGCAGCCGCTCTGACGATTCGGTGTAGATATCCATCAGGACCAGCCCCGGCGCACCGCGCCCGACGTGGAAGCCATCGTGGAACAGGGCATAGCCGACCGTGCGGTGCGCGACGATGGCGACCACCCCGTCAAAGCGCCGATCGGGCCCAAAGCCCCAGCGCCGGACGGTGTCGGCGTCGAACGGCGGCGGTCCGGCACCCTCGTGGGCGGACAGCGCCGCCGCCATCCGGGCCAGGTCGGAAGCGTCCTCGGTCCGAATCGATCGAACGGTGAAGGTCATGCAACTGGACCCAGCCGGTTGGAACACCGCATCATGGACCCAATCTTACCCTTATCGAACGCCACCACGGATCACCATGTCGACACAACGAGATCGGATGCCGGCGGAGCAAGCGGGCCGGGCGGTGTCGAGCCGCTCAGAGGTCGATGCCTTCCTCGACGCGGTGCGGTCGAAGCCCAGCGTTGCCGCCGGTGGCCGGCGCGGCCGTCTGATCTTCGCGCTCGACGCCACCGCCAGCCGTCGCCCGACCTGGGATCGCGCCTGCCACATCCAGTCCGAGATGTTCCACGAGACGGCATCGCTCGGCGGACTCGACGTGCAACTGGTGTTCTACCGGGGGTTCGGCGAGTGCAAGAGTTCGAAGTGGCACTCCGACCCGGACAACCTCGGCCGGGTGATGACGGGGGTCGACTGCCTCGGCGGCCAGACCCAGATCCGCAAGGTTCTGAACCACGCCAAGGGTGAGACCGGCCGGCAGAAGGTCGATGCGCTGATCTTCGTCGGTGACGCCTTCGAGGAGGACATCGACGCCGTCTGCCACGCGGCCGGCGAACTCGGCGTGCTCGGCGTCCCGACCTTCATGTTCCACGAAGGCGGCGATCCGATCGTCGCCGGGGCGTTCCGGCAGATCGCCCGCCTGACCGGCGGCGCGTACTGCCCGTTCGACGCTGGAAGCGCTGACCGGCTCAAAGAATTGCTGGCGGCTGTGGCGGTCTACGCGGCCGGCGGCCGAAAGGCGTTGGCGGACTACGGCACACGCCGCGGCGACACGGTGAAGCTCCTGACGAGCCAGATGAGGCGCTGAGTTATGCAGTATCTGGTGCTCGGCCTCTCCCTCGTGGTCGGGCTTGCGCTTATGGGGCGCTGGCTGTTGTCAGCCGATCCGAAGCTGATCCTTCGGGTGTTCCGCTGGATCGCGCTGGCGGCGATCGTCGGGATCGGCCTGTTCATCGTCCTGCGTGGCCGGCTCGAGTGGATCCTGTACGCGGCTCCGGTCCTGCTGCCGTTCATCGTACGCTGGGGCGCCGTCATGAGTGCCATCCGCAACGCTGCCAAGGCCGCGCGCGGGCCGACGCCGGGCCAATCCACGGGGGTTCGTACCCGCTACCTGGCGATGCAATTGGACCACGATACCGGCGCACTTGACGGCGAGGTGCTGGCTGGCCGGCTGGCCGGGCGCATGCTGTCGAGCCTCGACGCGGACGAACGGCGGTCGCTGCTCGACGAGGTCCGCGACGATCCACCCTCGGTGCAGGTGCTGGAGGCCTGGCTCGATCGGGCCGACGAGGCAGTGGACGGCGACGGCGCCGGACGGGAAGCGCCGAGCGGTGACCGCGGCGGCCGGGCGGCCGAGGACGGAACCGTGAGCCGCGCCCAGGCGTTGGAGATCCTCGGATTGTCGAAAGACGCGACGGAGGAGGATATCCGCGAGGCACACCGCCGCCTGATGATGGCCAACCATCCCGATCGGGGCGGTTCGTCCTGGCTCGCTGCCCGGATCAACCGTGCCAAGGATGTGCTCCTGGGCCGCCCGTGACGCGAGCGATGTTGCGTGGGTCACGGCGTTCAGGCGATAACCCGCCCCGTTCCGCCGTCCCGGCGGCCGTCGTGAGAGGACTTCATGCCCGTTCCCGTTCGTAAGGCGATCTTTCCGGTAGGCGGTCTTGGAACCCGCTTCCTGCCGGCGACGAAATCGATGCCGAAGGAGATGCTTACGGTCGTCGACAAGCCGCTGATTCAGTATGCGGTCGACGAGGCGCGCGAGGCCGGGATCGAAGAGTTGATCTTCATCACGGGCCGCGGCAAGGCGGCCATCGAGGACCATTTCGACCACGCCTACGAGCTCCAGGACATGCTGGCGGCGCGCGGCAAGGACGAGGCCCTCCGTCTGGTGAAGGAAACCATCCCGGCGCCCGGACAGCTTGCCTTCACCCGCCAGCAGGAGCCGCTCGGCCTCGGGCACGCGGTGCAGGCGGCGCACTTCGAGCGTCTCGAGGCCGGCGCACTCGCAGGCGAAGCGGGTCAGGTCGGGGTGCAGGAAAGTGCAGTGCGACAGGTCCATCACGAACCAACGCCAGGCGGCGAACGTCTCGGG
>CAYNFA010000658.1:0-2876 GCA_964396345.1 uncultured Thalassobaculum sp. | reverse complement strand
ACTCAATCACCGTAAAGAGCTTGCTGCCCGGATGGGCGGGCCGGAAGGTATCGACAAGGTGCGTTTCGAGGTGGCGACAAATCCCGGTGCACCTTTTGCGTCGCTTGCGAAGATTGCGTCAGGCGGTGAGCTTGCCCGCTTCATGCTGGCGCTCAAAGTGTCACTGGCCGCCCGGGGCGGCGCGCCGGTGCTGGTGATCTATATGGCGATGAAGCACCTGGCGACGATTGCCGAACGGCTGGTGGCGGGCGGGCGGCACGCCGATACCCCGGTGGCGATCGTCTCGAACGCCGCCCTGCCGGACCAGCGGGTGCTCGAGACCACCCTGGCCCGCGCGCCGGCGGACGCCGAGGGCACCGGCATGGCACCCCCCTGCGTCGTCGTGGTCGGCGAGGTCGCCCGCCTGCGCGCCGGGCTGGACTGGCTGGGGGCGCTCACCGACGGCAAGGTGCTGGTGGCCGATCCGCTCGGGCTCGGCCGGGAGCGGCGGACCGGGTGAGGTTGCCGGCGCCAGGCATCGTGGTCGCCGCCCCGGCTTCGGGGGCCGGCAAGACCACGGTCGCGACCGCCCTGATGGCGGCCTTGGCCCGGCGCGGCCTGCGGGTGTCGCCGGCCAAGGTCGGCCCCGACTACATCGACCCGCGCTTCCACGAGGCGGCCGCCGGCCGGACATCGGTCAATCTCGACGGCTGGGCGATGCGGTCGGCCTGCCTCGACAACCTGATCGCCGGGCGTGGCGACGGCGATGTGGTGGTGGTCGAGGGCGTCATGGGCCTGTTCGACGGCGCCCCGGCGCCGGGCGCGGTGGACGACGGCTCGACCGCGGCGATGGCCCGCCGCGCCGGCTGGCCGGTCCTGCTCGTCGTCGACGCCGCCCGCCAGGCCGGCTCGGTCGCCGCGCTGGTGCACGGGTTCCGAAGCTTCGAACCGGACGTCCCGGTCGCCGGGGTGATCCTCAACCGGGTCGGCGGCGACCGCCACGAGGCCACGCTGCGCCGGGCGCTGGCGCCGCTCGGCCTGCCGGTGGTCGGGGCGCTGCCGCGCGACGCCGACACCGACCGGCCGTCGCGCCATCTCGGGCTGGTCCAGGCCGGGGAGGACCCCGCGCTTTCCGACTGGCTCGACCGGCTGGCCGCCGTGGCGGAGTTGCGCATCGATCTCGACGCGGTGCTGGCGCTGGCCCGTCCGTCGGCGATCGTCGGCGGGCCGGCAACGCTGTTGCCGCCGCCCGGCTCCCGGATCGCCGTGGCGCGCGACGACGCCTTCGCCTTCCTCTACCCGCATCTGCTCGACGGCTGGACGCGCGCGGGGGCGACGGTGGCGTTCTTCTCGCCGCTCGCCGACCAGGCGCCCGACGCCTCGGCCGATTGCGTCTTTATGCCGGGCGGCTATCCCGAGTTGCACGCCGGACGGCTCGCCGCCGCCGGTCGGTTCCGGGCCGGGCTGCACGCTGCCGCCGCCAGGGGCGCCTGGGTCTACGGCGAGTGCGGGGGCTTCATGACGCTTGGCGAGGCCCTGGTGGACGCCGCCGGGGCCGCGCACCCGATGGCTGGGCTGCTGCCGCTGACCACCCGGTTCGACGCCCGCCGCCTGCACCTCGGGTACCGCCGGATCACGGCGTGCCTGGAGACGCCGTTCGGGCCGGTCGGCGCGCGCTTTCGCGGCCACGAGTTCCACTACTCAACGATCGGCTGGGAGGGTGAGTGCGGGCGGCCGTTCCTGGCCGAGGACGCGACCGGCGCCAGTCTCGGCGCCGTCGGCTTGTGCCGCGGCCGGGTGCTGGGCTCCTACCTGCACATCGTGGACCGGGACTGACCCTCGGCACCGGGTCAGAGGAACGGAACGGGAAAATTAACCAATGATTAACCAAGTCCGATCGTAAGGTGAACACGTCCCCCTGGTTTTCCGCCGGTTCGCGAGGTCAGACGGGTTCGCGAGGCGTTCCGGTTGGCCCCGCGTGTTCGGCGGCGAGCGCGTCGAAATCCGCGAGCACGACCGCGAACGCCCGGGTCTCGAGCTCGACTGACGCCAGCGTTCGATAGAAGGCGTGGGCCGGGGCGTTGCGGGCCTGGGCGACCCACCAGACGTAGGTCCGCCCCCGGCTGCGGGCGTCGGCGGCGACCGCCGCGATCAGCCGGCGGCCGAGCCCCATCCGGCGCGCCGAGGGGCGGACGTAGAGGTCCGCCATGTAGACTCCGCGGGCGGCGTAGGATGGTTCGTAGGCGTCGTGGAACAACGCGTAGCCGAGCAGCCCGCCGGCGTCCTCCGCCAGCAGCACCGCGAACTCCGGCGCCGCGCCGAAGCCGTCGCGGCGGATCGCGTCGGCGCTCAGGAACCCGGTCGGGTCGCCGTGCGCCTCGTGGAACTCCTCGGCGAGCGCGGCCAGCCTGTCGGCGTCGCCCGGACCGGCCCGGCGGATCGCGACGGTCACGACCGGGACCCCGGAGCGCCGTCGGCGCGCCAATCCGCCGCCTCGATCGCGAACGCCCTGACCGTAAAGCCGTTGTAGGTGGTGTCGCCGGTGAACCGCAGGCCGACGGCCTCCAGCACGCGGGCCGAGGCGGCGTTGTCCGGCACCACATACCCGACGATCCGGTCGAGGCCGACGGTCTCGAAGCCGAAACGGAGGGCGGCCCTCGCCGCCTCGCGGGCGTAGCCGAGACCCCAGAACCGCCGGGCGATGGCGTACAGCACCTCGACGTCCGAGGTCCGGTCCATCGCGGCGAGCCCGGCTTGCCCGACGAAGGCGCCGGTGCCGGTCTCCTCGATCGCCCACACTCCGTAGCCGCTATCCCAGGCGTCGCGGAACGCCGCCATTCGGGAATCCGCGATCTGCTCGGCGAACGGAACCAGCGCCTCGCCTCCCGGCAGGTAAC